>JBDTNU010000100.1:0-10923 GCA_039933535.1 Caldimonas sp.
TCGAGGTAGTACTTCAGCAGCGTGGTGCCGGAGTCGACGAGCATCTGCTCGAACCGGGGCACCGAGTGCATGAACTCGGCGAGCTGGCCCTTGGAGCAAAACCCCATGACCCGCTCGACGCCGGCCCGGTTGTACCAGCTGCGATTGAAGAGGACCAGCTCTTCGTTCTTGGGCAGGTGGGCGACGTAGCGCTCGAAGTACCAGCTGTGCAGGTCAGCATTCGAGGGCTTGCCGAGCGCGACGACACGGGTATCGCGCGGGCTGAGGTGGGCGACGATGCGTTTGATGCTCCCGTCCTTGCCAGCCGAGTCCCGTCCTTCCAGCAGCACGAGGATGCGGTCGCTCCGGCTGATGAAGTGCCGCTGCAGCTTTACGAGCTCGACCTGGAGATCGTGCAGCTGGGCGGCGTAGTGTTTGCGGGAGATTTTCGCCGCATCGGCGCCGCCGCTCGACACGGCCGCGGCGCTGGCCGGTCTGCTCTGTTCCTTCTTGCTCATCAACGTCCTGTGGCGCTGAATATGAGCCCGCGGCGGCGGGGAGTCTGTCTGCTGGCGAACATAGCGCACAGGCAAACGCAAGTTCATCAGCGTTTCCGGACCGCAGACGCTTACGGAGTCGTTCTAGCGCTTGGTCCCGGGTGCGCCAGCGAACAGACATTGTCCATTTCGAGCGTCACAGTCGCGTTCAATAGTCGACTCTCAGCCGGGAAGGAGAAAAGAAATGACGAATGCTTATTGGACCGACTGGTATTCGGGCTGGGGATGGTTTCTTTGGTTCGGAGTGATGATTCTCTTGTTTCGAGTGTGGGGAACTGGGGGTACACGTATCGGGTGCATCGCACCCACCGGGTGCCTCCCCGCAAGGACGCGTTCGACATCCTCGACGAGCGATACGCACGAGGCGAAATCACGGTGATTCTCCGCAAGCTCGCAAGCAAACGGACGATCGTCGACGTCATGAAATTAACCATGCGGCCGCAGTGGGAAACCTCGGCGTCGAGCAACGATCCGCAAACCCTGCCCGCAGCGTTCGACGATCTCGGTGCGCACGCTCACAAGTGCGACGCGGCGATCGGAAGGTGGTTTGACGTGCTCCGGAAATTCGACGCATTCCAGGCCTTTTTGGCGCCCCGTCCGATCAGTGTGCTCGTCGCCGTCTCGGCGTTTGCCCTGACGGTGCTCTGGATATGGTGATGGGCGTCTGATCAGTCGAGAACGACCAGGTGGCCCTTGTCTTCGGCCGCTTCGAGCGCCTCGCAGCTCAACGCCGCGGTCTTGTCTCCGCTTTCGCCCCAGAAAATGTCTACCGAACGGCCGTCGATCTGCTCGACCAGGCACGGCCCCAGAGGAATCACGGCGTCGTCCCCGCCCTCGCCGGAGTAGTGCACCGGTCCCGTGATGCGTCCGCTGTGTGTGGTGTGTGCCATTGGAGTCCTTGTGTAGAACGGTTCACGGAGTCTTGCGCCTCAGCCAAGCACTCCGGCGCCGGAGGCTGACAAGCCCTGCAGGCGCGTTGCAGTCTTTCCACCGCGTTCCACGCCAGCGGCCGATCGCGCCTAGCCTCTGCGATGAAGGCAGCCAACTCGGCTTGGATCGACAGGATCTGACTCAGGACCCACCTCGCGTTCGTTGCAACTGTCGCTTCGACTGTACGAGCGCCGCGCAGCCGCATCGGTGCGCCAGCACACAGATGGACCTGCTTTACCGACCCGAGGCGGGATACCGCTCGCGCCTGGATGTTCGCCAGCAGACAGACGGACGGACGCCTTTGGGCGCAGAGTCACCGCATCTAACCAAAGGATCGCATCATGTTGTACAGCGCAAAGGAAATTGAAGGGTATGCCGTCGGCGCCACCGACGGCTTCATCGGCCACGTCAAGGATTTCTACCTCGACGACGAGGCTTGGGTGATCCGCTATCTGGTCGTCGATACCGGCGGCTGGCTGTCGAGCCGAAAAGTCTTGGTGTCGCCCATCGCCATCGGCACGCCGAACCGCGAGCAGAAGCTGCTGCCGGCTTCGATCAGCCGGGAGCAGGTCAAGAAGAGTCCCGACATCGATACCGACAAGCCGGTGTCCCGGCAGCACGAGATGACGTATTCGGGCTACTACAACTACCCGTACTACTGGGGCGGCGCCGGCTATTGGGGCGGCGGCATGTACCCGAACCTGATGGCGCCGGGCTACGGGGGACTGAGCGGCATGTATGCCAGCTCCGCCGAAGAGCAACGCGAAATGGCGCGACGCGAGTCTGCCCGACACGAGAACGAGGATCCGCATCTCCGCAGCTATAACGCCGTGGTCGGCTATCACATCCACGCGAGCGACGGCGACATCGGTCATGTCGCGGGCATGCTGATCGACGCGGAGACATGGGCCGTCCGCTATCTCGTCGTCGACACGAGCAACTGGTGGCTCGGACACCAGGTGCTGATCGCGCCGCAGTGGATCAAGTCGGTCAACTGGTCCGACGAGACCGTTGCCGTCTCGATGACACGCCAGGCCGTCAAGGACGCCCCCGCCTACGACCCGAAGGCCGCCCTCGGCCGAGCGGAAGAAGACCGGCTCTACCGGCACTACGGGCAGACCGACTACTGGTCAGGTCACCCGGTCCGGGATGAAGAGATCTCCCACGTCTAGGCCGCCTCTGCCTTCGCACGATCGGGAACCCACAGCATGCTACGCAACATCAACGATCTCTACGGCTTCTCCGTGGCCGCGAAGGACGGCGTGATCGACGAAGTCAGGGACTGCTATTTCGACCCCCATGTTCACAACTGAACTGCCATTTCCCGAGCTGGCGATGGTCGTCGGGACGCGAGGACTGCTCGGCGCGGGTCTCGGCCTGCTGCTCGCCGATCGAGTCGACGCGGATCAGCGTCGAGCCGTCGGCTGGGCCCTGGTGGCGATCGGCGTCGTGACCACGGTTCCCCTCGCGCTGATGGTGTTCAACCGTCGAAAGGTTCCGACGGATTGACGGCGCGCGGGACGTGCCGCGGGTCGTGCTTCTCGAACGCCCCGGCCAGCGCACGCTCTAGCTTGCGCAGGGCGCCGTGGATGGACTGATGCGCCGTCTCGGCGCGGTCCTTGACGACGACCGGCTCGCGCCCGACCGGCCGCGCTTCCAGGGTGCAGTGAATATCGTCGAGCCCGCCCTTGGCGGCACTGTTCGCGTCTGTCAGGTGGGCCTCGACGCGTGTGATCCGCTCGCCGTAGTGGCCCAGCGCTTCTTTCACCACCGACTCCAGATGGTCGGACATGGCCTGGCTTCCATCGATGTTGGGGTCGGTGTTCAGCAGAACTTGCATGATTCAGCGAGGTGTTGTCGTGGAGGGTCGGCAGCCAGCTCGCGCGATCATCGTGCGCCCTTGTGATCCTTCTGACCGCTGTTCTCGTGCCGCCCAGCGACCTCACTCTCTTCGGCTTTTTCCTTGGGCAGGCTTTCATCCGTCTGGGGCGCGGGATGGGGATACCCCCGCTTGTGCAGGGTGCCTGTTATCCGCGCGGTCCTGGGCGTAGCTGTCGAGTCGAACGTCATGAGTACTGTGTAAAAGTGGTGAGGTGACCTTGGCGGTGTGGGGCCGGACGGTCCGTTCGGCAACCCACAGGTCGGAAGATCACGCTAGGCATCCGCCGACCGCGACGAAGACGCACTGGGCGCCTCCGTGGCGGCAATCCGTTCGCGACCCAGACGCTGCCACCAGTGCGATCGAGGCCGGGCCGGCCTGCCCCGTTCGGCGTTGTCCGGTAGTGCCGGCTCAACGTCGAAAACGGTCGGCGCGGGCTGCTCGCGGTACTCTGAGCAATCGAACGATGTTCGGAAAGGACTCATGGCGGAGGACGATGGCTCGACGAAGGTTGACCTATCGGGGCGCGGGGGTGCGCCGCCCGTTCTCTTGAGAATCCGACCCGGCTGACTCCGGAGTGGCGCGATCCTCGAGGATCGATTCGAGGTTTCGCTCGAGCGCATCGACGTTGAGGCAAGAACCGATGTACAGATCCTCCTGAACCAACGTGCCGAGAGAATCGCGTTCCTCCTCCGCGGTCCGGACACGCCCCTCGGCAGACGCGAGCGACTCGAGGCGCGCGGCGCCGGACGGCGATGTCCACTCGTCGGTGAAAGGCTGTTCTCGCCCTCTGAGCAAGGCGGCGAGGGAGCGATCAGCGGGGGAATCCTTCATGGCTGATCTTCGCGCCGTTGAGCCGCCGCGTCTGTGCGCCAGCGAACACGGGAAGCTGGTGACGCGCGAGTTACCTGGCGTGCTGCATCGGCAATACCGTGCTAGAAGGTCGCGAATGAAGCCACTGGTCATTGCGCCTTCCATCCTGTCGGCGGATCTGGGCCGGCTCGCCGAAGAGGTGCGCGCCGTCGATGCTGCCGGCGCCGATTGGATACACGTCGACGTGATGGATGGGCGCTTCGTGCCCAACATCAGCTTCGGCCCGGCGGTGCTCGCGGCTGTGCGGCGAACGACGGCCAAGCCCCTCAACGTGCACCTGATGATCGTCGAGCCGGAGCGTTTGATCGACGACTTCGCGCGGGCCGGCGCCGACCACATCCTGATCCAGTCGGAGCCGACCTCCACGATCCACTTGCACCGGGTGCTGTCGCGCATTCGCGAGCTCGGCAAGAAGGCCGGCGTGGTGCTGAATCCGGCGAGCCCGCTCTCGTTCGTGGAGAACGTGCTTCACCTGTGCGACGTCGTTCTCGTGATGAGCGTCAATCCGGGCTTCGGTGGCCAGGCCTTCCTGCCCGAGGTGCTGCCGAAGATCCGCCAGCTGCGCCACCTCTGCGCAGCCCGCGGGCTGGACCCGTGGATCGAGATCGACGGCGGCCAGAACGGCGACAACGCATGGCAGGCAGTGGAGGCCGGCGCCGATGCTCTCGTTGCCGGCTCGGCGATTTTCGGCAGCGATGACTATGCGGCCGCTATCGCTCGCTTGCGCGCGCATGCGCTACCCCGCCAGGACGGCTGACCGCCACGTCGGACGCTTCCTACCGTGCGGCGCTCGATTCGCCGCTGCGACGCAACTCATCGGCGGCCTATCGTCATCGATGACCCTGAATCTGCTCTCCAACGGCAGATACCACGTAGCGCTTAGCAGCTCTGGCGGTAGCCGAGCCTCGTGGAAAGACCTCGCAGTCACCCGTTGGCGCGAAGATGCCGCACTCGGAAGCTGTGGCTGCGTCCTTTACCTGCGAACCGAAAGCGATGGAGCCGTCTGGTCGGCATTCGACGAGGCCGGGCTGGCGGTGACGGGTTTGCGGGTCACGGTCGAGGTCGCCGTATCGGGCAGCGAAGACGTGGAGTTGCGCCGCCTTCGCATTTCGAACACTTCGCAACACGCGTTCGACCTGAGTGCGACGAGCTATGCCGAACTGGTGCTTGCGCCCGCCACCACCGATGCAGCGCATCCGGCCTTCAGCAAGCTCTTCGTCGAGACCGAGATCGACAGCCGCCTCGGCATCGTCCTGGCCACTCGCCGCCCGAGTGCGCCCAAGGATGCGCGGGCCTGGATGTTCCAGCAGGCGCAACTGCACGGCGAGATTGGCGAGGCTTCCTTCGAGACCGACCGAATGCGCTTCATCGGCCGTGGCCGCGATCCGGCCACCGCCGAAGCGATGCGCACGGGTGGGCCGCTGGGGGGTCATGACGGCGCCGTGCTCGACCCGATCGCGGCGCTGCGGATTCCCTTTCGGCTGCAGCCGGGGGCAGCCTGCACGATCGATTGGACGACCGGAATCGCGGCGACGCGCGACGAATGCATCGCCATGGCGACCCGCTCGCGCGAAGCCGGGGCCGGCGATCGCACCGTCGAAGGCAGCCGGGACTTCCGTCGCACGACGCTGCAGCGGCTGGCGGCGAGCGAGGCGGATGCGGCCGTGTTCGAGCGTCTCGCAGCTGCGCTTCTCGTCGCCGACCCGGCGCTGCGCGCGCCTGCGGAAGAGATTGCGAAGAACCGGCGCGGCCAATCGTCGCTCTGGGCCTTCGGCATCTCTGGCGACGTGCCGATCGTCGTCACCGAAGTCGCGGGCGGGGACAACCTGACGGTCTTGCGCCAGCTGCTTCAGGCACATGCGTTCTGGGCCGCGCATGGGCTGAAATCGGAACTGATGGTGCTCCGTTCGGGCGGCGGCGACGCGGCCTCGGCGCTGAGCGAATCGATCCGGGCCGTGATCGACGCGGCCGGTGCTAGCTCGCAGGTCGACCGGCACGGCGGCATCTTCGTGCGCGAGGCTGCGGCCCTGGACGAGGCCGATTGCATCCTGCTGCACAGCGCTGCCCGCATCGTCGTGCCCGCTGCGTGCCGCTGCTTGGCCGACTTTGCCGGGCGCACGGTGCGGCCGGCACTCGAAGCGCCGCGCATCGCGTCGGCCTTGGACGAAGGTGATCATTCCCTTCACGGTCCCGCGGTCGACTTGCTGGCGTTCAACGGCCATGGCGGATTCAGCGCCGACGGAAGGGAGTACCTGATCACGACGTCGCGCTCGTGCATGACGCCACTGCCCTGGACGAACGTGATCGCCAATCCGCAATTCGGCACCATCGTTTCCGAGAGCGGGAGTGCCTCGACGTGGAGCGAGAACTCGCACGAGTTCAGGCTCACGCCGTGGTCCAACGATCCGGTCAGCGACACCTGCTCCGAGGCGATCTACATCCGAGACGACGCTACCGGAGCCCTCTGGTCGCCGACAGTGTTGCCGGTGCGCACCGAGGGCGCCTACGTCGTCCGGCACGGCTTCGGCTACAGCAGCTTCGAGCACACCGAGCAGGAGATCGAGTCGACACTGCGCATCCACGTGGCGATGGATGCGCCGGTGAAGTACTCGTGCCTCAGCTTGCGCAATCGCTCGGATCGAACGCGCCAGCTCTCCGTCACCGGCTATGTGGAATGGGTACTGGCCGACGAGCGCGAGAAAAGCCTGATGCACGTCGTCACCGAGGTCGATGCCACGAGAGGCGCCGTTTTCGCGCGGAACGGTTACAGCGCCGACTTCGGCGAACGCATGGCGTTCTTCGCCGTCGATGGCGGTGCGTCGAGCTTCTGCGGCGACCGCGGCGACTTCTTCGGTGTCGGTGGCACGCGGGCATCGCCCGATGCGCTGGCGCGGCCGTGCCTGTCCGGCCGCGTCGGCGCTGGCCTCGATCCGTGCGCGGCACTTCGCGTCGATGTCGAGCTGGCCGCCGGCGAGGAGCGCGAGATCGTCTTCAGGCTGGGCGCCGGCAAGACGCCCGACGAGGCGCTCGAGCTCGCCCGCAGCAGCGCGGGCCAGGCCGTGACTGGCCTCGACGCGGTTCACGCGCACTGGCAACACACGCTCGGCGCCGTCCAGGTAAGCACGCCCGATGCACGGGTCGATGTCCTCGCGAACGGCTGGCTGCTCTATCAGGTGATCAGCTCGCGCCTGTGGGGTCGCACTGCCTTCTATCAGGCGAGCGGCGCCTACGGCTTTCGCGACCAGCTGCAGGACGTGATGGCGCTGGTCCATGCCGAGCCGGGTTTCGTGCGAGAGCATCTGCTGCGTTGCGCGTCGCGACAGTTCGAAGAGGGCGACGTGCAGCATTGGTGGCATCCGCCCTCGGGCAAAGGCATCCGCACGCGCTGCTCCGACGATTACCTCTGGCTGCCGTTCGTGACCAGCCGCTACGTCGAAGTCACCGGAGATGCCGGCGTTCTGGACGAGGTGTGCCCGTTCCTGCACGGCCGGGTGCTGGCGGAGGGTGAAGACTCCAACTACGAGCAGCCTGCGGCCTCGTCGCAATCGGCCACGCTCTACGAGCACTGCGCGAGAGCGCTGAAGCGCTCGCGGCCTCGCGGCTCGCGTGGCCTGCCGCTGATGGGCGCGGGCGACTGGAACGACGGCATGAACCTCGTCGGCGTCGATGGAAAGGGTGAAAGCGTCTGGCTCGCCTTCTTCCTCATCGCGGTGCTGAAGGGCTTCACGCCGCTGGCCCAGGCGCGTGGCGACTCGGCACGGGTCGCATTGTGCGAAGGCGACGCGGCGACGCTCAAAGCCAACGTCGAGGCGAGCGCCTGGGACGGCGCCTGGTACCAGCGGGCCTGGTTCGACGACGGCACGCCGCTCGGTTCGGCCGCCAATACCGAGTGCCAGATCGATTCCATCGCCCAGAGCTGGTCGGTGATCTCCGGCGCCGCGCCGCAAGAACGTGCCCGCACCGCCATGGCATCACTGGAGCGCCGCCTGGTCCGGCCCGATGCCCGCCTCGTCAAGCTGCTCGATCCGCCCTTCGACATCTCGCAGCCCTCGCCCGGGTACATCGAGGGCTACGTTCCCGGCGTGCGCGAGAACGGTGGCCAGTACACGCACGCCGCGGTCTGGGCCGCGATCGCCTTTGCGGCAATGGGCGATGCCGAGCGTGCCTGGAAGCTTTTTGCCATGCTCAACCCGTTCCTGCACGGCGACAGCGCCGAGCACATCGCCGTCTACAGGACCGAGCCCTACGTCGTCGCCGGCGACGTCTATGCCACCGACCCTCACGTCGGGCGGGGCGGCTGGAGCTGGTACACCGGCTCGGCCGGCTGGATGTATCAGCTGCTGGTCGAGTGGCTGCTCGGCCTGCAACGGCGAGGGAACCAACTCTGGCTGCGTCCCCTCCTACCTGGCACATGGCCGGGCTTCGGGTTGCGCTATCGCTTCGGGTCGACGACCTGCGAGATCACGGTGGAGGCAACGGCTTCTTCCAAAGCGGCCGTGCTCACGATTGACGGCGTGAAGTCTGCCGATGCCTTCATCGCACTGGTCGACGACGGCGCGGTGCACCGCGTGCTGCTGACCGTGCCGCGCGGACGGCCTGCTACCGCAACGACGAACTCTTGAAGGACGACGCCATGCAGCTCGGGATGATCGGATTGGGCCGCATGGGCGCGAACATGGTTCGGCGCCTGCTGAAGAACGATCTCGCCTGCGTCGTCTACGACGTCCACCCCGAGGCCGTCTCGGCCCTCGCCAAGGAGGGCGCGATCGGCGCGTCGTCGCTGGCCGACATGGTGGCGAAGATGAGCGCACCGCGGGCGATCTGGATGATGGTGCCGGCGGCCATCGTCGATCAGGAGCTCGAGAAGCTGGTGCCGCACCTCGAGCCGGGCGACATCGTGATCGATGGCGGCAATTCGTATTACCGCGACGACATCCGCCGGGCAGCCACGCTGAGTGGAACAGGCCATCACTACGTCGATGTTGGCACCAGCGGCGGCGTGGCGGGCCAGGACCGCGGCTTCTGCCTGATGGTCGGCGGCGAGCCCGACATCGTGGCTCACCTGACGCCGATCTTCGCCGCACTGGCCCCCGGCGCCGGCACGGCGGTGCGCACGCCCGGTCGCAGCGGCGAGTATTCGAGCGCCGAGCAGGGGTTCTTGCACTGCGGGCCGAGCGGTGCGGGGCATTTCGTCAAGATGGTCCACAACGGCATCGAGTACGGCGTCATGGCGGCCTACGCGGAGGGGCTCAACATCCTGCGCCACGCCAACATCGGCAAGGCGACACGGGCTGCCGATGCCGAGACCACGCCGCTGCGCAATCCCGAGTTCTATCAGTTCGAGATGAACCTTCCGGATATCACCGAGGTGTGGCGTCGCGGCAGCGTCATCGGCTCCTGGTTGCTCGACCTGACCGCAGGCGCCATGCTCCAGGATCCCCAGCTCGCGGCCTATGGTGGCCGGGTGTCGGATTCCGGCGAGGGCCGGTGGACCATCGAGGCGGCCATCGAGGAAGGCGTTCCCACGCCTGTGCTGAGCGCCGCTCTCTACGAGCGCTTCGCGTCGCGCGGCGAGGGCGACTTCGCCAACCAGGTGCTGTCGGCGATGCGGCACGCCTTCGGCGGCCATCTGGAAAAGCCCGCGGGAGAGGCCGCTTGAGCACGTCGCCCGGCAAGGCGGGTGCCACGCCTCACGAGCACTCCGATGCGCTCGTCGTCTTCGGTTTCACGGGCGACCTGGCCCACAAGAAGATCTTTCCCGCGCTCTACGCCATGACGAAGCGGGGCGAACTGACCGTGCCTGTGGTCGGCATCGCGTCGAGGGAACTGAGCCCGGAGCAAGTGCAAGAGCAAGTGCGTGCGAGTCTCGAGCAAGCCGGCGGCATCGACGACGCGGCCGCGCTCGACAAGCTGCTGGCCGGCATGAGCTACGTGTGCGGCAACTACAAGGAGGCTGCGACTTTCGACAGGCTCAAGGCGGCGCTGAAGGGTTCGTCGCGCCCTGCTCACTATCTCGCCATCCCGCCCGCGCTGTTCGAAGGCGTGATCCGCAGCCTCGGCGCCGCCGGGCTCGCCGAGGACGCCCGGGTGATCGTCGAGAAGCCCTTCGGCCGCGATCTCGCTTCGGCGATCGCGCTCGACGAGGCTGCGCACTCCGTCTTCCCCGAGACCTCGATCTTTAGGATCGACCACTACCTCGGCAAGGAGGCGATCATGAACATCCTCTACTTCCGTTTCGCCAACTCGTTCCTCGAGCCGATCTGGAACCGACACCACGTGGCGAGCATCCAGGTCACGGTGGCCGAGGACTTCGGCATCGGCGAGCGCGGGGCCTTCTACGAGAGCGCCGGCGCCCTGCGCGACGTGGTTCAGAACCACCTGTTCCAGATCGTCGCCCTGCTCGCCATGGAGCCGCCGGCCTACCAGGGCTTCCAGGCGGTACAGAACGAGAAGGCCGGCGTCTTCCACGCGATGCGCAAGCTGACCGCCGAGGATGTGGTCCGGGGCCAATACGACGGCTACCGCGCAGAGAAGGATGTGGCTGCCGACTCCGACGTCGAGACCTTCTGCGCCCTGCGTCTCCACATCGATTCCTGGCGCTGGTCCGGCGTGCCCTTCTACCTGCGCACCGGAAAGTGCCTGCCGGCGACCGCGGCCGAAGTGCTGGTGCAGTTGAAGGCGCCGCCGCAGCGACTGTTCGACGAC
>JBDTNU010000101.1:0-10875 GCA_039933535.1 Caldimonas sp.
TGTTGAAGAGCATGTGCGGCTCGAGCTGCGATTCGAGCAGCTTGAGCTGCTGCTCGGCGGCCTGCCGCTGCGCCTTCTCGACCTCGGCCTTCTGCTCGGCCATGACCTCGCGCGAATGGAAGAAATAGGTGATGACGATCGCCGGCAGCAGGGCAAGCACGAGCAACGACGAGACGTCCCCGAAGTCGGCGCTGAACGGGCCGGGCAGGTTCAGGCCGGTCAGGCGGTTGCCGATCTCGTTGCCGACCGTGTAGCCCGACACCGCGCCTACCGGGACGATGATCAGCATTCGGATCCAGCCGGGCCATGCGCCGCCCGAGGAGCTGGCGCCGAAAAGCGGGACCTTCACGCGCCTGGCCACGATGTCTCGTCCCAAGTCGATGAAGAGCCAGCACATGAGCGAGATGCACAGCGAATAGACGAGCGTCGTGCCGAACTGGTGGTGCGCCAGCACGGAGATGCAGGTTGCGATCAACGCCGCAGCAGCGCACGTCTTGACACCGCGCAGCGCGAATCGTCGCCAGTGGCCGGGACGATGAAAGGGGGCGATCCGGGACGAAGGCATGGGGCGATTTTCAGCGGGCAGGGCGGTTCTGTGGCTAGGGTGCGGTTCGATGCGGACTATCGCAGCGCGACGGCCGCCCCGCCAGGTCGGTGCGACGAAGTGCCGAGCCGCATCGCGAAGCGGTCGCAGCGCATCGCCAGGCGACGGCCCCGATGGCGCCGGGGTTCCTGGGGCGGAGGCTATATTGCGCGGCCGCGCCATCCGGAGGCGCGCAGGAGCAGGGATGTCGAGGTTTGTTCAGCCGCTGACGCTGCGTGGACTCGCGGGCGCCAGCCTGCTCTGGCTGGGTGCATGCTCGTCGCCCCTGCCGCGCCCGGTCGCACCGCCGCCGCTCGCGGCGCCATCGGCCGCGCCCGCGCAACCCCGTGCCGCGGCGCCGGTTGCCGTCGCGCCCGTGTCGCCCGCGCTGCCCGCGCCGCCGATCGCCAGCGCTCCGGTTGCGTCGGCTCCGCTGGAGCCGGCGCCCGTGCCGACGCCCGTCGTCGTGTCTGTCCCGGCGATCTCGCCGGCCGTCGCCGCGCGCTTTCCGGAGCCGGCAGTCAGCTTCGCGACGCCCGCTTTCGAACCGGGCCGAACCGCGTTCACGCGCAACGACGAGCTGCGCGCGATCCTGCATGGTCTGGTGCGAGCCAGCGACGGCTCGGCGCGCGGCACCGCCATCGACGTGTTGCCGCTCGGCAGCTCGCAGCGTGGCGCGCCGATCGAGGCGCTGGCCTTCACCCGCGCCGTCGACGCTGCGCCTGCCGCGGCCGCACCGGCCTCTGCCGCTGCTTCGGCGCCCATCCCGCTGCCGCTGCCGGCGCGCCGTCCGGCGGTCCTCGTCATCGCCGGTCAGCATGGCGACGAGCCGGCGAGCACCGAAGCGCTCGTTGTCATCGCCCAGCAGCTCGCGGCCGGACGATTCGATCGCGTGCTCGACCAGGTCGACGTGTTCCTGCTGCCGCGCGCCAACCCCGACGGCGCGGCGCTCGGCCAGCGCGCCACCGCCGATGGCCACGACCTCAACCGCGACCACCTTCTGCTCGCGACACCGGAAGCGCAGGCCCAGGCGCAACTGGTGCGCGACATCGCACCGATCGTCGTTCTCGATCTGCACGAATATCGCGTCGACGATGGCCTCTTCGTCGCGAAGTTCGGCGCGGTCCAGCGCTTCGACGCCTTGCTGCAGTACGCGACGACGGGCAACCTGCCGCGCTTCGTCACCAAGGCGTCCGAGGAGTGGTTCCGGGCGCCGCTCGCGAGCAGCCTGAATGGCGCGGGATTCGCGACCGACTGGTATCACACGGTGAGTGTCGATCCCGCCGACCGCAAGGTCGCGATGGGCGGCGTGGGCGCGCAGATCGGGCGCAACGCGAACGGACTGAAGAACGCCGTGAGCCTGATCGTCGAAACCCGCGGCGGAGGACTCGGTCGCACCGACCTCAAGCGCCGGGTCCAGGTCCAGGTCAGCGCGGTCGGCAACGTGCTTGCGACCGCAGCGCGCCGGGCCGATGACCTCGTCAAGCTGCGCCAGTTCGTCGAGCGTGACGTGGCGGCGGGCGCATGCCAGGGTGAAGCAGTGATCGACGCGGAACGCACGCCGAGCGAATACGCGCTGGCGATGCTCGATCCGCAAAGCGGGGCGATCCGGCGCGTCACCGTCGCCTGGGATTCGGCGCTCGAGCTGAAAGTGCTCAGAAGCCGCCCGCGGCCATGCGGCTATTGGCTCGCAGCCAGCGAAAACGATGCCGTGCGGCGACTGCGCCTGCTCGGCGTAGAGGTCCAGCAGCTCGACCTCGCTGGAGAGATGCGAGGCGAGGCCTACCGCGAGACCGGCCGCGCCGCCGCGACCGGCGACGTGGGCGAAGCGGCGGTTCGCCTGCGCGTGCAGACCCAGCCGGTGCTGATCGACGTTCCGGCCGCCAGCTACTACGTGTCGCTCGAGCAGCCGCTCGCCAACCTGGCGATCGCAGCGCTGGAGCCGGAGTCGCCGGTCGGCTACGCGGCCAACGGCGTGATCTCCAGCGTCGAGTCCGTGGCACGCGTCCTTTCGCGGCCCGAGCAGCGCATGACGGCGGTGCCATGATCCTGTAAGAAGCGCCGCGCCGCGCTGACGAATCGAAGTGGCGACCGGGTGTGAAACCAGGCGGTCGCTTCAGCGCGTATAACGCCAGGCACGCTTCATTCGATCAGGACAGGGGGGTTTCCGCATGGACACGACTGCGACTGCTGCACCGCTGGCGCCGGCTTCGGCGACCGCGGCACGGCGCATCTACCGGCATCGCCTGCCGGTGCGCCTGATGCACTGGATCAACGTCGTCTGCCTGACCATCCTGCTCGGCAGCGGACTCAATATTTTCAACGCCCATCCAGCCCTCTACTGGGGCAACGATTCGGTGACGGTGCAGCCCTGGCTGCTGCTGCATGGCGAGAACACGCCCAGCGGACCGGTCGGCAAGACGCGCCTGTTCGGCACCGACTTCACCACCACCGGCGTGCTCGGCGTGTCCAAGGTCAACGGCGAGACCACCGGTCGCGGCTTTCCGAGCTGGGCCACGATCCCCGGTCCGCAGTGGTTGGCGATGGCCCGGCACTGGCACCTGTTCTTTGCCTGGATCTTCGTCATCAACGGCATTGCCTATGTGCTCTACACGATCTTCAGCCGCCACCTCGTGCGCGATCTCTTGCCGACGAAGTTCGAGCTGAAGAACATCGGCCGCTCGATCGTCGATCACATCAAGTTCAAGCATCCGACCGGCGACGCCGCGACGCGCTACAACGTGCTGCAAAGCCTCGCCTACCTGATCGTCATCTTCGTGCTGCTGCCCCTCATCGTGCTCGCGGGCATGGCACTGTCGCCGCGCATCGACACCGTCTTCACCGGCTGGGTCGACCTGCTCGGCGGCCGCCAGTCGGCGCGCTCGCTCCACTTCCTCGCGGCCGCCGGCCTGCTCCTCTTCGTCTTCATCCATGTGTTCGAGGTGATCGTCGCGGGCGTCTGGAACGAGATGCGCTCGATGATCACCGGCTGGTACAAGGTGCCCGCCGCCCACCCGGCCGAGGAGGTGCACCCATGACCCAGACCTACACCTTGATGCGTCGGCGCCAGCGCGATCGGCGCCGCCTGTTGCGTGGCGTGCTCTCCGCGGCCGGCGCCGCGGCACTCGCGGGCTGCGACCGGCTCTCGAACAACCGGGCCTTCGTCGACACCCTGAAGAGCGCGCAGCGCCTCAGCCACGCCGCTGCCGCCGTGGTCGCTCCGGGAAGCGCCCTGGCGCAGGAGTTCGCGCAGGCCGATGTCGCGCCGGTGTTTCGAAGCAACGGCACCCTCAGTCCGGTCGACGCCGATTACGTCGCGCTTCGCGGCGCCGGCTTCGCGGGCTACAAGCTCGAGGTCGGCGGCCTCGTCGAGAAGCCCGCGCAATACACGCTCGACGAGCTGAAGGCGATGCCGGCGCGCACGCAGATCACGCGCCACGACTGCGTCGAGGGCTGGAGCTGCATCGGCAAATGGAAGGGCGTGCCGCTCGGCCTGCTGCTCGATGCCGCGAAGCCGACGGCCCAGGCGAAGTTCGTCGTCTTCCGCTGCTTCGATTCGATGGACGGGCCGAGTCTCGACGGCCACGACTCGCGGTACTACGAGAGCATCGACCTCGAGGAAGCGCACCACGCGCAGACCATCCTCGCCTACGACCTGAACGACAAGGCGTTGCCGGTGATCAACGGCGCGCCGCTGCGTTGCCGGGTCGAGCGCCAGCTGGGCTACAAGCAGGCCAAGTACGTGAAGGCGATCGAGCTGGTCGAGTCGTTCGCGCAGATCCGCGGCGGCAAGGGCGGCTACTGGGAAGACGAAGGCTACGAGTGGTACGGCGGGATCTGAGGAGACGGCGCGGCGTTTGAAGACGACCGGCGACCTTTCACCCCTAGAAGAAGTGCCGGATGCCTAACTCCAGGCCTTTCGAGTTCCCGCCAGCTCCCGGCTGGGCCGTCTGCGCCGATCCCGCGAACGTCGCGTTCCAGCCGGCCACCGACTGCGTCACGTTGCCGAGAGGGTGGTCCCCGTTCGATAGCCGCGCCGCCGTGGCATACACCGCGGTGCGCCTAGACAAGTTGTACTGCGCCGTCGCCGCGACCTGGCTGACCGTGTTGGCGTTGGTGGCCAGGCGGTTGGTCAGCCGGCTGCGCGAATAGCCGAGGTGTAGCTCGCTCGCGCCGGCACGGATCAGGGCGCTGAGGGTCCCCTTCGTTTCGCGCAGCGCTTCGCGCTCGTCGTGATCGAGGTAGCCGAGGACCTTGACCGGGCCGAACTCGTACGACCCGCCGAGGCTGGTGGTGTCCTGATGGCTGCCGGCCGTGATGCCGGTGACGGCGGGATTCGAATCGAGGTCGAAGCGCTGCCGGACCCACGCCAGCGCCACGTCGAGCCTGCCGGAGGCCCAGCCGAGCCGGGCGCCGAGCACGCGCCCCTGGTTGGACGCGCCTTCGCTGGCGGCCACCATGGCCTGGCCGTAGAGGCCACCGAGCCCGGGCGGCAGGAAGTAGCCGATCGCGTTGTCAGCGCGCGCGAAGTTGCCGAACGACGGCGACACGGGATACGTCGCCTGCAGCTGCCACACGTTGAACGAGTTGCCGATGCCGATCGCGCCTAGCGCATCGAACGTGGTGCGGTTGAGGAAGGTCGGCACATAGTCCCGGCCGAGCCGCAGCTCACCGCCCTTGCCGAACAGGCTGACCGTCGAGCGACGATTCCAGAACTTCCCCGACGCCGTGCCGGTGTCGGGGAAGACGGTGCTGACGAGGGTGAAGCCCGCCTTCAGGCCGTCGCCGAGATCCTCGATGCCGCGCACGCCGAGCTGGCTCGGATTCAGGCCGTCCTGGCTCAGCGAGTAGCGGCGAGGCGAGCCGTCGTTCTTGACCCAGCGGGCGTTGACGTCGAGCGTGCCGAACAGCCCGATCGAGGACTGCGCGGATGCGAGGCCTGCAGCGCCGGCGGTGAAAGCGGCCAGGGCGAGCCGGCCCGTCGTCCGCCAGCTCGACGCCTTCACGACTTCGGCGCGCACGCGGGCGGCTCCTTCAATTCGACCATGTAGGCGCGGGCGCCCGAGCCGCCGATGTTCTCCACCGAGTGCGTGACGGCGGGCTCCCAGAACACGTCGCCCGCCTTGTTCGACACGACGAAGATCTTGCCGTCGGGGAGGGTCACGCGTCCGCGGATCGCCGTCATGGCGACGTTGAGGTGGGGCGGGTGCGAGTGAGTGCCCTGGCCGCAGACGCCCATTCCGGGCCGGCTGGTGTACTCGAGGACGCGAATGCGATCGTTCTCCAGCAGAACGGCGAAGTCGCGCGGATTGGCCCGGCTCGCGTCCTGGGGCAGCGCCTCGGCGCCGATCCCAAGGCCGCCGAGCAGGGCGAGCAGCTGGCGCCGCTCGAGCAGCTGTGAAGAGCAGGTCATGACGTTCTCCTTGTCGATCGAACTCACATCTGGCGGAAGAGCGCGTGATACTGGGTCGAGACCTGCAGCATCTCGTCGCGGCGCTTGAGCTTCAGGGTCATGTTGCCGCGCGAGTCGCGCAGGAGGCGATCGATGGCGTGGACGTTGACGATGGTCGAGCGATGCACTTGCCAGAACACCGTCGGGTCGAGCTCGTCGCAGAGCTCCTTGATCGTCTTGCGGATGAGCGACTCGCCGTCGGCGGTGACGACGAGCGTGTACTTGCTGTCGGCCTTGAAGTAGAGGATCTCGTCGACGGTGAGCAACTGGACCGTGGAGCCCCTCGAGGCGCTGATCCACTGCAGGTGCCGCTGCGTCTGCAGCATGCCGCTGGCGACGAGCCGTTGCAGGGCGAGCTGGACGTCGGCGGGGCTGCGGCCGAGGCGAGCGCGCAACCGCTCGATCGTCGTCAGCAGCCGTGCCGGAGCGAGCGGCTTCAGCACGTAGTCGACGCCGCCCGCCTCGAAGGCGTCGATCGCATGCTGGTCGTAGGCGCTGATGAAGGCGACGTGGCAGCGGCCCGAGACGCGGCGTGCGACATCGAGCCCCGACAGCAACGGCATGCGGATGTCGAGCAGGGCGATGTCGGGAGCGTGCGTTTCGATGGCGCGCAGCGCGGCGGCGCCGTCGTGCTCGACGGCGACAATGCGCAGCTCCGGCCACAGCGCCGCGAGCTGCTCGACGAGCTCCTCGGCCAGGAGCGGCTCGTCCTCGGCGATGACCGCCGTCGGTGCGGCTGCGGCGGCGGCGTGGGTGGCAGGCAAGGCGTCAGCCCTCCTCTCGTGGCAAGGCCAGGGTGATGTCGACGCCGGCGAGGCGCGATGCACAGACGAGCGTTGCCGACGTTCCGAACAGCGCGCACAGCGATTCGCGGACGGTGGCGAAAACGTCGTTCCCGGGGGCTGCGGGCGCCGCGATCGTCAGCGTGAACGACGGCGCGACGCCAGACTTGTCGGCGCCGACGCTGACGCGCAGCTCGACCGGATCCTTCGCCGCTTCGAGCGCGCCTCGCACCAGCGGCAGCAGGATGCCGGCAGGAAACGGGCGGCGGCGAAGCGACTCGGCGATGTCGACATGGAGCGCGCAACCGTCGCGGCCGGTGAGCGCATGAATGCGCACGCAGGCGGCGGCCAGGTCGAGCTCGCGCGCGAGCACCGTCGAACGTCCGTCGACCGTCGGCAACGCCGCGCGCAGGAAAGTGATCAGCTCCTCGAATGCAGCCTCGGCGCGGCGGATGTCGCTGCGGTACAGCGATTCGATGGCGTCGAGCGTCACGAAGAAGAAGGGTGGGTCGATGCGCGCCTGGACCGCGCGCAATTGCGCGTCGACGACGCTCCGCCTCGCCGCAAGCTGGGCCTGCTGGATGCTGGCCAGACGCCGGTCGGCGCGCCGCTGGCGCGAGCGCAGTTCGCGTTCCCAGACGAGGTACGCGGCGGCGAGGATCGACGTCAATACCGCCGCCAAGCTGAACTGCTCGTCGCCAATCAGGCCGAGCCGTTGCGACCACGGGCTGATCAAGGCGTTGACGACGGTCATGTGCAGTGCCGCTCCGACCGCCGCTGCGACGGCGAACTGCCCGGCAAGACGACCGCGCCGCCGCCCCCATGCGCGACGCGTGCTCCGAAGCGCCACAACCTGCGCGCCGACGGAACCTACCCAGTTGAGACACAGGATGGACAACCAGGCCAGCAGATCGATCGAGCCAACACCGACCACCAGCGCCGCGGCAGGGCCGAAGATGGCAATCACCGCGAAGCTGATCGAGAGGACCAGGCGAATCTCTTCGCGAAGAGACGGCTCGACATCGCCGTCGGCGACGCGACGAGCTCGCGCGATTACGGTCGGCGCGCCGGCCCGGCCCATCGCCGCCATCGCGGTGGCAGTCATCGCAAGGCCGCCCTGTCGATCGCGATCGTCGCGACGACGCCAGGGTGGCCGGCGCGGATCGAGAGTCGCGCGTGCGATCCGTAACAGGACTGGAGCTGGCCGCGGATGTTGGCGAGGCCGACCCCGGTTCCGCCCGATTGCGCGCCGCCGAGACCGACGCCGTCGTCGGCGACGCTGATCGCGATGCCGCCTTCGTCGTCGGCCACGCGCACCCGCACGCTGCCGACGTTCGGCGACGGCTCGATGCCGTGCTTGATCGCGTTCTCGACCAGGGTCAGGACGACCATCGACGGAAAGGCTCGGGCGCCGAACGCCGACTCGTCGCGGACGTCGAAGACGAAGCGCGGCCCGAGGCGCACCGAGATCAGGTCGAGATAGGAGCGGACCAGGGCCAGCTCGTCCGCAAGCGTCGTTTCATCGCGACGCACGCTCGGCAGTGCCGCGCGCAGGTAGCGCTTCAGGCTGGCCATCATGTGCCCGCCTCGCTCCGGCTCGGTCCGGTACAGGCGCCGCACGTTGGCCAGCGTGTTGAAGAGAAAGTGCGGCTCGATCTGGGCCTTCAAAAGCTGGAGGCGAAGCTGCTCGCGCTCGCGCAGCAGCGCATCGGCGTCGACTTGCGTCGCCAGCGCCTGCGCGTCGGTTTCGCGGACGCGGCGCCGAAGCGCTTCGATGGCGACGACATAGAAGGCGATCACGCCCCAGCGGGCCGCGCTCGCCAGGGCGAACGGAACGTCCGGCGCGACCGGCAGCCGGTTGCGAAGGGCGGCGCTGCCAAGCGTGTAGAGGACGGCGGCCGCATAGAGCGCGACGGCCATCCACGCCAATCGGCGCCACCCGGAGACTCCTTGCACCCCGCAGCGCCATTCGACGACCGCGTACGCCGTCGCCATCGCGACCGCGAGCACGCTCAGCTCGCCGAGGTAGGTCAGCCATGACAGCGCGACGTCGAGCGGCGTCCAGAACTCGAGCAGATGCGGCTGGAACAGGATCTGCGTCGAAAGATAGAGCGTCAGCAGGACAACGACGACGATGGCCGGCGCGTGTCGCGACAGGCGATCGCGCACCCCTTCGAGCGACAGGCCAACGTTCATCGGCGCAAGGCGGTATCCGCCGCTTTCACTCATTAAGATCGGCACTCGCAACGCGCTCGCGATCGCCACGTTCGCTCGTCCGGCCCGCCGCACGCCGCCTCAGCGGGCGCCGAATCTGTGCTGGACAGTCCAGTCGGCGACGCTTCGGCCCAAGACCGCACCGTCGACGATCGCGCTGCGAAAATGCATGCCGCCGGCGATGCGTGCGATCGTGATGTCGTCGACCAGGGCTTCGGTGCTCGCATAGTGGTGCGTGCTCGCGCTCGCGTTGCTCGTGAAGTCGAAGGAAACCTCGCTCGTGCCGTAGAAAGACCGCAGCGCCTTGGCCGTCGCGCCGCTGACGCAGGCATGCGCGGCAGGGTACTCCGGATGCGGCGGCGTAGGCAAGAACGGCGTCCAGGCCGGATCGACCGCGGTCGCCGCGTTGCCGTCGGTGTCGGCGAAGTTGATCGCGCTGAACGGGCGCCACGCGAGCAGCGCGTATTTCGACTCGAAGCAGCCGATCGTCGCGTCGGCGTGCGTGACCCAGAGCAGCGCGCCGAGACGCGCCTGGTCGGCGAGGCTGCGTGAGGTCATGGTGAAGGGCCGCAGGTTGCGCGGCCAGAAGGCGGAGGGCGCTTCGGAGTGAAAGCGCGCGATCGTCGCCTGGTCGGCGGTGCGGGTCGTGCTCGTCGAGCTGCCGAGCGACACGGTTTCGTTGAAATCGGCGACGTAGGCGGCGCTTGTCAAGGCCGGCGGCCCGGGCGCGCGAAACTGGTTCGCCGCCGTGAGCGCGAAGGGACGGACGTTCGAGTACGTCCGGCCGACGATCGCCGGCCCGCGGAACTGGCCCGGCCCGGAGCCCGCGACGAACGGCGCCAGGACGATGGAGCGGCCGTCGCTGGAGCGTGCCGCGAGAACGGTCACGGCGACCTCGGTGCCGAGGGCGACTCCTTTGCTCCTCGCCGCGGTGTCGGTGACCGCCGCGAGCGAGCTGTCGTAGAGCGGCTGGTACGTCGCGATCCGGCTCGGGAACAGGCCCTTGAGCACGCCGTACGCCGCCGCCGCGGCGGCCGCATCCTCCGACGCACCGGCAGCGGGCGATGCCGGCGACGCGTAGAACGCCGCATGGCCGCCGGCGATCGCGATCACCGCGTCGTACATCGCGATGTGGACCGTGGCGAGGTCGAACGCATAGTTCGACTGCATCTCCTCCGCGGTCCCGCTGGCCGCGTTGGCCTGGTTGATCGTCGCCGTCGCGGTCTCGTCCCAGCGCGAGACCGTGTTCGGGGTTCCGGCGTCGATCGTCACCGGGTCGACGCCGTCGTCGCCACCGCCGCATGCGCCGAGGATTCCCGCCGCGCAGGCGACCGCTGTGGCGGCCTGTCGCAGGTGTCGTGAGAGCTTCATCGTGACGTCTCCTGCAGGCGTAGGCCCGAACTGCTCGGGGATCGATGGCACGCTGCGCGGCGAAGTCTCGGCGGCTGCGGGGGAGTCCAGCAAGGCCGTTCCGACCAACACGGCCAGAACGGCGACGAACGCGGCCGAACCGGCGACGAGTGCCCGGACCCTGCGTTGGCCGCGGCCGTCGCCGGACGAAACCTTTCCGCCGCGCCTCCCGACCGGGATTTCGCCGTGGCGACCAGGCTCCAAGGTCAGCGCTTGCGGCCGCCCATGATCGAGCCCAGCACGCCGCGGATGATCTCGCGGCCGACGCTCGAGCCGATCGAACGCATCGCCGAGCGTGCGGCCGATTCGGCAAGCCCTTCGTGCCGGCCGCCGCGTGGTCCGGTCGAGCCGAAGACGGCGTCCTTCAGGCCGCCGAAGATGCCGCCACCCGCATCGCCGCTCGCGGGCGTCTGCGTGCCGGTCGTGACCGGTGG
>JBDTNU010000102.1:0-10793 GCA_039933535.1 Caldimonas sp.
AGGTTGCCGATGTACTGCGGCAGGCGCCGCATCGCCGCCATGATCAGCGCCCAGGTGAGCTCGGCCGGTGCTACCGGCGAGCCCGCGCCCTCGGCCACGGCGATGCCGAGTCGGGTGCAGGTCTCGACGTCGATGTGGGCGCCGACCTTGCCGGTCTGCGAGATGAGCTTGAGCTTGGGCAGCTTTTCGAGCAGCTGCTTCGGGAAGTGGGTGCGCTCGCGGATCAGCACCAGCACTTCGGCATCGCGAAGGCGCACCGAAAGCTGGCCGATGCCCTTGACCGTGTTGGTGAAGACCTTGGCGTTGAGCTGCTCGAGGATCGAGGCGCACTTGAGCTTGCGCACCGCGTCCTGGTAGTCGTCGAGGATGATGATGTTCACGGGAACGGAACGATAGCCACGGCACACGTCGCATCGGGCCGCGCTTCGATTGTGCACGCGTGTGGGGCGACGGGTAGCATCGCCGCTTCGATTCAACCAGGGAGACGCCATGGCGATCTCGATGCATTCGGCCAGCGTGCCGGTGTTCGTGCGAATGCTCGGCAACGCCATTGTCTGGCTCGACAAGGCAGAGGCGCATGCCAAGGAGAAGAAGTTCGAGCCTTCGGTCTACCTCTCGTCACGCCTCGCGCCCGACATGCTGCCCTTCACGACGCAGGTACAGATCGCCTGCGACGCCGCCAAGTTCTGCATGGCCAGGCTGACGGGCACCGAGGCGCCGAAGTTCGAGGACAACGAGACGACGCTCGACCAGCTGCGCGACCGGATCAGGAAGACGATGGACTACGTGCAGTCGGTTCCGGTGGCGCAGGTCGACGGCACGGACGACAAGGACATCTCGGTGCCACGTCGCGACGGCGCGCTCATCATGAAGGGCGAGATGTACCTCAAGCACTTCGTCCTGCCGACCTTCTTCTTCCACGTCACGACCGCCTACGCACTGCTGCGCCACAACGGTGTCGAGCTCGGCAAGAGCGACTACCTGGCCGGCCTGACCACGGCGAGCTGACTCAACTGCTCAGGCCGACTGGTCGCCAAGCAGGGGATTCGTCGGCGCGTTGGCGCCGGAACGGCGTGGCCGGCGCGCGAAGTGGCAGTCGAGTTTTGCGACGCGACGCGCTGCCTCTGCCTGGTTGTGGCGGCAGGCGATCAGGCCGAACACCTGGCCGCGAAAGTGCCAGAGCTCGTGCATCGAGCGCGCCACGACGATGCTCGACTTGGTGTCGAGCGCGGCGGGCGTGCGAAGGTCTCGGATCGCCTCGACGAAATCGATTCTGGCTGCGGCGAGCGCTTCTCGTCTGGCCCGGTCGAAGCCCAGGCGCCGGACCCAAGGGGACCGGTATGGGCGCAGCAGCGGCGGGCAAGTCTCGGCCCGCGGTGCCGACGGCAGCAGGGAATTCAGCAGGCGGTGCAGGGTGGGCAGTGGCATGGCGGCGGCAGGACCTCGGCCGTGCTGGCCGATGCGCCATTGTTGTAACCACCGCTGATGACGAAGCCGCGAAAAGGCCCAGGGCAGCAGCCCTTTTCGCCGGCCGACGCTTATCAAACCGTGCCGAAAGTCGCCTTTCGCTCGGCGGTGTATTTCCACCAGGGCGCGGCTGGGGCGCCGCGCATGAAATCGGTGGCAGCCATGAAGGTGTCGAGCACGCAGGGATCGTGACGCTGCCCGGTCTTCTCGCAAAGCTGCCGGTAGAGAAGAAACGCGTCCTTGCCGCGCAGGTCGGCCGGGCGCTCGATGCCTATCAGGCGCAGGTCGGCGGCGATGGCAGGGCCGATGTTGGGCAGTTGCTCGAGGCGCAGGCATTCGGCCACGCTGGCGGCCTTGGGCGACTTGATGACCACGGCGCCTCCTACATCAGCATGTTGTTGCGGATCAGGCCGACCGCGAGCCCCTCGATCTCGAAGCCGTCTTCCGGCCCGACCACGATCGGCTCGAACTCCGGGTTTTCGGGAAGGAGCTCGATCGTGCCGCGGGTGCGCTTGAAGCGCTTGACGGTGACCTCGTCGCCGAGGCGGGCGACGATGATCTGGCCGTTCTTGGCCTCGTGGGCCTTCTGCACCGCAAGCAGGTCGCCGTCCATGATGCCCGCATCTTTCATGCTCATGCCGCGCACCTTGAGCAGGTAGTCGGGGCGGCGCGCAAACATGCTCGATTCCATGAGGTAGGTGCGATCGATGTGTTCCTGCGCCAGCATCGGGCTGCCGGCAGCGACGCGACCGATGAGCGGCAGCGAGAGCTGGGCCAGGCTCGGCAGTGGCAGCGAGTACTGCTTGCCGCGCGCGAGATGGAGGGCGCGCAGCGTGTCAGACTGAAGGCGTATGCCGCGCGACGTTCCGCCGATCAACTCGATCACGCCTTTTCGCGCGAGTGCCTGCAGATGCTCTTCTGCGGCGTTTGCGGACTTGAAGCCGAGCTCGTTCGCGATCTCGGCACGGGTGGGCGGGGCACCGGTGCGCTCGATCGCGCTCTGCACGAGGTCGAGAATCTGTTGCTGGCGATCGGTGAGCTTGGGCATCTCGCGCATGCGAACCTCCATCTTGGAACGCTGAATATTCATCCAGCGCTGTATTTTCATCCAGTTCAGAAAAATATGCAAAACCAGGTCAGGCGAACCGTCGTGGTGCTCGGTACCGGCGGCACGATCGCCGGCAAAGCGGCCTCCGCGGACGACAACCTCGGCTACGTCGCCGGTACGCTGGGTGTAGACGCCTTGGTCGCGTCAGCGTCGTTTGCCGAACCGATCGCGATCGAGGGCGAGCAGATCGCGCAGGTCGACAGCAAGGACATGAGTTTCGCGATCTGGCTGCAGCTGGCCAGGCGGGTGGCGCACCACGCCGCCCGGGCCGAGGTCGCGGGCGTCGTCGTCACGCACGGCACCGACACGCTCGAGGAGACGGCGTACTTCCTCTCGCGTGTCGTCGCCGTCGCCAAGCCGGTCGTGCTCACGGCGGCAATGCGGCCGGCTTCGTCACGCCAGGCCGACGGGCCGCAGAACCTCGCCGATGCCATCGCCGTCGCGGCTTTGAAGGATCGGGTCGGCGTCGTCGTCGCATTCGGCGGCACGCTGCATTCGGCACACGACGTCCGCAAGGTCCATCCCTATCGCCTCGACGCGTTCTCGTCGGGCGATGCCGGACCGCTGGCGCGGATCGAGGAGGGGCGGCTGCGGTCATTCCGCGACTGGCCGAGCGAACCGGCGCACGGCCTCGATCGCCTGCCGGCCGATGAGACTGCGTGGCCGTGGGTCGAGATCGTCATGAGTACCGCGGGTGCGGACGCCCGCACGGTCGCCGCGCTGGTGGACGCGGGGGTCGCGGGAATCGTCGTCGCCGGAACCGGCAACGGCTCGCTGCACCGCAACCTGGAAGTCGCGCTTGCGACCGCGGCCGAGCGGGGCGTCGCGGTGCTGCGCAGCACACGCTGCCTCGACGGAGCCATCGTCGAATCAGGGGCCATGCCGTTCGCCTCGGCGGGTGACCTCACGCCGGTCAAGGCGCGCATCGAGCTGGTGCTGCGCCTGCTCGATGCCCGATAGCGCCGAGCTGCCGCTTCAGGCGACGTCGTCCTTGATGCCGGACGCGTTCAGCCGACCGATTCCGCCATGTCGTCGAGTTGCGTGCTGAGCTCGAGCCAGCGCGCCTCGAGCTGCTCGATCTGCGTGAGGATGACCTTCAGTCGCTTGCCGCTCTCGACGAGCTGCGCGGTGTCGACGCCGGGCGTGGCGAGGCCGGCTTCGAGCCCATCGCGCTCGGCAAACAGGACACCGAGCTTGTTGTCGATGCGATTGACTTCCTGGCGCAAGGGCTTGGCAGCGTCGCTGCGCAACTGGCGTGCTTGCGCGGCGGCCTTGCGCTCGTCGCGCGTGTTCGCCGCGACGGCGGCAGGCGCGATGGCGGCAGCGACGGCCGTCGTGGCCGCAGGCAGGGCACGTGGCGCAGCGGCCTCCTGGCGAGCCGCGCGAGCCGCGACTTTCGACTGCTCGAGCAGCCACTTCTGGTAGTCGTCGAGGTCGCCGTCAAAGGGCTGGAGCGAGCCGCCGGTGACGAGCCAGAACTCGTCGCACACCTCGCGCAGCAGCGCACGGTCGTGGCTCACCAGCATGACCGTGCCCTCGAACTCGTTGAGGGCGACGCTGAGCGCTTCCCGCGTGGTCAGGTCGAGGTGGTTGGTCGGCTCGTCGAGCAGCAGCAGGTTCGGGCGCTGCCACACCAGCATGGCCAGCACGAGCCGCGCCTTCTCGCCGCCCGAAAGAGTGCCGACCGGCTGCGCCGCCATTTCGCCGGTGAAGCGGAACGAGCCGAGGAAGTCTCTCAATTCCTGTTCGCGCGCCGGCGGCCCGAAGTCGCGTGCCAGACGAACCATGTGCAGCAACGGTCCGTCGGCCGGCGAGAGCACGTCGAGCTCCTGCTGCGCGAAGTAGCCGATCTTCAAGCCCCTGCCCGCGACGATCTCGCCCGACAGCGGCGCGAGTGCGCCGACGATGGTCTTGACCAGCGTCGACTTGCCCTGGCCATTGGCGCCGAGGATGCCGATGCGCTGGCCTGCGAGCACCGAACGGTCGATGCCTTCGACGACGCGCTTCTCCCGGCCGTCGTCGGCCTTGTAGCCGCAGGTGACGTCGCTGAAGGCGAGCATCGGATTGGGCAGGCTCAGCGGCTCGCGGAACTCGAACTGGAAGTCGGCGCTGGTCAGCACCGGGCCGATCTTTTCCATGCGCGCCAGCGCCTTGACGCGGCTCTGCGCCTGCTTGGCCTTGCTTGCCTTGGCCTTGAAGCGGTCGATGAACTTCTGCAGGTGCGCCATGCGCTCCTTCTGCTTCTCGAAGCTCTGCTGCGCCTGCTCGAGACGGATCGAGCGCATCTCCTCGAACGCGGTGTAGTTGCCGGTGTAGCGGACGAGCTTGGTCTCGTCGAGGTGGACCGTGACCTTGGTGACGGCGTCGAGGAACTCGCGGTCGTGGCTGATCACGATCATCGTGCCGGCGTAGCGCTGCAGCCAGGCCTCGAGCCAGACCAGGGCGTCGAGGTCGAGGTGGTTGGTCGGCTCGTCGAGCAGCATCAGGTCGGCCGGGCACATCAGGGCGCGGGCGAGCTGCAGGCGCATCCGCCAGCCACCGGAAAAGCTGTTCACCGGCAGATCGAGCTCGGCGCTCTTGAAGCCCAGGCCCATGAGCATCGACTGCGCGCGCGGCCGCGCATCGAAGCCACCGGCGTCGCTGATCGCGTGATGCGCGTCGCCGATCGCGTGGCCGTCGCCGCTGATCTCGGCACGAGCGAGAAAGGCGTTCGCTTCGGCGAGGACGGTGTCGCCCTCGAGCACGAAGTCGGTCGCGCCGTCGCTGGTCTCGGGCATCTCCTGAGCGACCTCGGCGACGCGCCAGCGTGGCGGCACGGACAGGTCGCCGGCGTCGGCCGAGAGGCGACGCGCCAGCAGGGAGAACAACGAGGATTTGCCGGCGCCGTTGCGGCCGACCAGGCCGACCTTTTCACCGGGATTGACGGTGACGCTGGTGCGATCGAGGACGAGCTTGACGCCGCGGCGTAGAGACAGTTGGCTGAGAACGAGCATGCGCGATTTTGACTGGAGGCAAAAGGCCGTGGTTCGGCCCGGACACGTGTCGGCTCAGGCCCCCAGCGCGCGCCGCTCGATCAGCACGACGCAGTCCTCGCCGCCGCTGGTCTCGAGCCAGGCGCATTCGAGGCGCGGGAAGGCGGATTCGAAGGAGGAACGCTCATGGCCGACTTCGAGCACGAGCACGCCGTTGTCGGACAGATGGCGCGGCGCCTCGGCGACGACCTTTCGGATCAGATCCATGCCGTCTTCCCCGCCCGCGAGCGCCAACGCCGGCTCGGCGCGGTACTCGGCCGGCAGGGCGGCCATGCTCTTTGTCGTCACGTAGGGCGGGTTGCAAAGGATGAGGTCATAGGCGCCGGCCAGGGCCGCGAACAGGTCGGACTCGATCACGCGTATCCGTGCGCCCAGGCCGTGCCGTGCGACGTTGACGCGGGCGATCTCGAGCGCCGCCGCGCTGATGTCGGAAGCATCGACCTCGACCTCCGGATAGGCCATCGCCGCGATCACGGCCAGGCTGCCGTTGCCCGTGCAGAGATCGAGCACGCGATGGGTCCGGTCGGAAAGCCATGCGTCGAGCGTGCCCGCTTCTTCGGCATCGACGAGCAATTCGGCGATGTAGGACCGCGGCACGATCGCCCGCGCGTCGATGGTGAAGGGCACGTTCTGCAGCCAGGCCTCGCCGGTGAGGTAGGCGGCGGGCTGGCGGGTTTCGATGCGCCGGCCGATCAAGGCCTCGGCCTTCGCCGCGTCGTCCGGCGAAACTTCGCGCTGGCCGCGCGTCTCGAGCGCGTCGAGCGGCAGGCCGATCGCCCAGGTGACGAGCCATGCCGCCTCGTCGAAGGCGTTGCCGGTACCGTGCCCGAACGACACGCCCGACTGTTTCAGGCGCTCGCTTTGGGCAACGACAAGATCGACCAGCGTCATGCGGCCAGCCGACGTTCGCGGGCGCTCAGAATCGGCGTAGATTGGGCGACAGCGTGGTTACCTCTTCCGGTCGCACGTCGATCGTGATCTCGGTGAAGCTCGGCTGGTCGTCGTTGTCTTCCTTCTTCGGCACGATGCGCGAGATCGGCGTCATGTCGTTTTGCAGGCGCCACATGAGGTTGGTCGGCGAGTCGGCGTAGGCGAGACCTTCTTCGCGGGTGATGACGTTCTGGTTGATCATCCGCGCGAGGTCTTGCTCGAAGCTCTGCGAGCCTTCGGCCATCGACTTTTCCATGGCCTCCTTGACGCCGCTGAAGTCGCCACGCTCGATCAGCTCCTGGACCAGCTTGGTGTTGAGCAGCACCTCCACGGCCGGCATGCGCCCGCCGGCGACGCTGCGCACCAGCCGCTGGGAAACGATCGCGCGCAGGCCGGCGGCCAGGTCGGCCAGCAGCGCCGGCCTGGCTTCCGGCGCGTAGAAGGACAGGATCCGGCCGAGGGCGTGGTAGCTGTTGTTGGCGTGCAGGGTCGAAAGCACGAGGTGGCCGGAAAGCGCGTACGAGATCGCTGCGGTCATCGTTTCGCGGTCGCGGATCTCGCCGATCATGATCAGGTCCGGCGCCTGGCGAAGCGCGGTCTTCAGGCCGATCTGCAAGGTCTGCGTATCGCGCCCGACCTCGCGCTGGTTGACGACCGACTTCTTGTTGTTGAACAGGAACTCGATCGGATCCTCGATCGTCAGGATGTGGCCGGCCATCACCTGGTTGCGCTGCTCGAGCATGGACGCGAGGGTCGTGCTTTTGCCGGCGCCGGTCGCGCCCACCATCAGGATCAGGCCGCGCTTTTCGAGCACCAGCTGGTTCAGGATCGACGGGACGTTCAGGCTCTCCAGCGTGGGAATCTCGAACGGAATGCAGCGAAAGACCGCGGCGATCGTGCCACGTTGCTTGAAGCCCGAAAGCCGAAAGCTGCCCACGCCCGACAGGCCGACGCCGACGTTCAGCTCGCCCGTGTCCTCGAGCTCCTCGAGCTGGCTGGGCGTCAGCAATTCGGCGAGAAGCTGGCGCGGCTGCGTGTGGGTGAGCGGCTGATCCGAGAGCTGGAGCAGCTGGCCGTTGATCTTGATGAGGATCGGCGAACTCGCCGAAAGGTACACGTCGGACGCGCCCTTTTCGGACATCAGCCGGAGCACGCGCTCCATGTTGCCGCCACTCATACCGATTCCTTTTTCAGTTCAGCTTCGCAGCAGTTCATTGATGCTCGTCTTGGCCCGCGTCTGCGCGTCGACGCGCTTGACGATGACGGCGCAATACAGGCTGTGGCTGCCATCGCTCGCAGGCAGGTTGCCGCTCACGACGACCGAGCCGGACGGGATCCGGCCGTAGCTCACCGTGCCGGTGGCTCGGTCGTAGATCTTGGTGCTCTGGCTGATGTAGACGCCCATCGAGACGACCGAGTTTTCTTCGACGATCACGCCTTCGACGATCTCGGAGCGCGCACCGATGAAGCAGTTGTCCTCGATGATCGTCGGGTTGGCCTGCATCGGCTCGAGCACGCCGCCGATGCCGACGCCGCCCGAGAGGTGCACGTTCTTGCCGATCTGCGCGCACGAGCCGACGGTCACCCAGGTGTCGACCATCGTTCCCTCGTCGACATAGGCGCCGATGTTGACGTAGCTGGGCATCATGACGACGTTCTTCGCCAGGAACGAGCCGCGTCGCGCCACCGCCGGCGGCACGACGCGAACGCCGCTGGCCCGCATCGCCGCCTCGTCGAGCCCGGAAAACTTGGTCGCCACCTTGTCGTAGAACATCAGATCGCCGGCATGCATCGGCCGGTTGTCGCTCAGGCGAAAGCTCAGCAGCACCGCCTTCTTGACCCACTGGTTCACGGTCCACTCGCCGACGCCTTGGCGCTCGGCGACGCGGATCGATCCTGCGTCCAGCCCGGCAATGACCTCGTCGACGCCGGCGCGAATCTCCGGACTGTTGGTCGCATCGAGCGATGTACGGCTGTCCCACGCCAGGTCGATGAGTCGCTGCAGGTCTTGGGTCATCGGATGGACGCCGTGAAGGAATCGATATTGTAGGGAGCGACCGCGCCCCGGCCGGCGCAGCTTCGCCGGCGTCCGGCACTTTTGCCCACAATTGGATTCGCGGCTCGATGCGCGACGAGGCCACATCCCCTCGACTTGCGGTCTTGACGATCGCCCGGCGCCTGCCCATCATTGCGCGCCGGCCGAAAAGCCGACAACGAATCCACAATCACAAAGGGTCAGGCATGAGCAAGGTCGATCTTCCCGATTCGATGTCCACCGCGGTGTGGGACAAGCACAAGAAGGAACTGGGCAAGGACAAGGCCGTGCTTGAGAAAGTCCAGAAGGAGCTGGCGAAGGTGACCCAGGCGGCGAAGAGCCTCCAAGACGCTCACAGCGCCGCCAGCTTCGACCTTCTCGACCCGAAGGGACTGGCTACACCGGCCGCTGCCAACCTGGCGTCGACCAAGCTCGAAGCCGCGGCAAACGGCGACTTCAAGAAAATGGTCACCGCCGCGAAGGACGCACTGGACGCTGCGAACGACTTCCAGAACGCCGTCGACAAGGCAGGCAAGGGCCTGAAGGGCGATATCGCGAAGGCCGCCACCGCGGCGAGCGCGGCCGCGTCGACCGCCTCCAAGGCATCGGCGAAATTCATTTCGGAGGTCAATGCCGCAGTCGCGGCGGCGCGCTCCAAGCTCGAAGAGGCCGTCAAGGCCGCGAAGCCTGCACCGGTGGCGCCAGCAGCCAAGGCCAACCCGAAGACGGCCGCCGACGCCAAGGTCCTCGCGACCCTGATCAAGAAGTCGATCGCGTTGCTGAAGAGTCCCAAGGGCTCGCCGGTGCCGGTCCGCTTCCTCGTTCTGGTGGAGAACAAGAAGCTGCGCCTCTATCTCGGCCCCAAGCCCGAAAACGGCCTGGCCAAGCTGAAGACCCAGTTCGATCCCAAGGCCAAGTTCAAGCGGATCAGGGATCCCAAGGGGCAGGTGATCTGGGAAAAGGCGTCGCTCACCTTCGTCAGCGATATCCTGAAGGGTGCCCTGGCCAAGCAGGTGCAGATCGCCGTCCGTGAGCAGACCAGGGTCAGCGTCAAGGTCCGCGTCAAGAAGTCGGACGGTAGCGTCGAAGAGGCGGAGAACGTTCCCGACCTTACCGACGATCAGCTCAAGGTCGACCCGGCCGACGAAGCCGAAATGCTCGCAGCGGGCAAGGAGTTCGCCTCGCGTCTCGCCGAGCTGCAGCCGGACATCGCCGCCTACAAGGGCCCGAACGCGCAGAAGATCAAGGCACTGGTCGCCACGATCAAGAGCAATGGTGCAGCCAAGAAATACGCCGAGTTGCTCGATGAGCTCGACGAGCTCGAATCGCTGCTCGACGGGGGCGACGAATCGGAAGGCGACGAGGCAGAGGGCGAGGAAACGGGCGGCGTGCCACCGGCCAAGGCCTTCCTCGCCAAGCTGGGCGCGCTGCGCTCGAAGATCGACGCCGCGGTTGCGGCCGGTGGCGCGACCGCCAAGCAGATCAAGGACTACGCCGAGGGCGCGGAGAAGCTCGCCAAGACCGAGGTCGCTGCCAACGTCGACAAGGCGAATGCTGTCCTCAACAAGGTCGAGCAGATGCTGGGCGACCTTGCCAAGGCAGGTACGGGTGGACTCTCGGTGGCCAAGCTGGCGACGGCGCGCCTCGAATGGGTGAGCACGCGCGATGCGGCGATCAAGGAGATCACGGTCCTGTCCAAGGCGATTGTCGCGGCCTTTGCGAAGGAAACCTCGCAGGCGCCGCAGGTCAAGGCGGCGATCACGAAGCTCGCCGGGCTCACGGTGCGCCTGAAGAGCGGCCTCGACAACGATCTCGACGCCGCCTTGTCGGAGAACGATCCGGGTCGACGGGTCGCGCTGGCCGCCAGGGCCAAGGCGTCGCTTGCCTCGATCCGCAAGTTCGTCGAAGAAGACGAGTTGATGAGCAACCTCGACAACAACGAGATCGTCAAGACGATGTCGGTGGTCGGGCCGATGAAGAAGAGTCTGAGCGCGATCGAGGCGGCGCTCGGCTAGAACGGCTCTCCGGCGCTCCTCGGCATTTCGCCGAGGGCGACCGGCGCTTCCGGCTTCCAGCCCTTGGCGCGGTGTTCCGCTGTGACGTTCGTGTAGATGCCGCCGCGCACGTTCCAGCGTGCGCGGATGCGCGCATAACGCGGCCTGGTCACGGCGACGATGTCGTCGAGGATCTGGTTGGTCACCTTCTCGTGGAACGCGCCTTC
>JBDTNU010000103.1:0-10783 GCA_039933535.1 Caldimonas sp.
GCAAGGGCGACGTCGACGTGATCCTGATGGATCTGTCGATGCCGGATCAGAGCGGTGTCGATGCGCTGGCCGCGATCAAGGCGCGCGCGCCCGACCTGCCGGTGCTCATTCTTTCTGGCTTTCCCGAAGAGCATTACGCCACGACGCTGCTGCGCCAAGGAGCGAGCGGCTACCTCAACAAGGACTGCGACCCCGAGGAGATCGTCAAGGCGATCCGAACCGTCTACCGGGGCCGCAAATACATCACCGCGGGCGTGGCCGAGCTTCTTGCCGACGGGCTGGGCGGGGGGGCCGGCGACAAGCCTGCCCACGAGCAGCTCTCCGAGCGCGAATTCCAGGTCTTTCTTCGTCTCGCCAAAGGCGAAACCATCGGTCACATGGCCAATAGCATGTCGCTGAGCGTGAAGACGGTGAGCACGTATCGCACGCGCGTGATGGAAAAGATGAAGCTCGAGTCGAACAGCGACCTGACCTACTATGCCCTCAAGAACGGGCTGATCCAGTAGCGGCACGCTGGCGCGTTTGCGCATGCGGCTAGGAGAGTGTGTCGAGGTCGCCGTGGCCTGAGCCGCCATCGGCCAGGCGGCAGCAGTAAAGGATCAGCGCGTCGATCTCGTTGGATTTGTCGAAGACCCGGTCGGCGCCGAGTTCGAGGCACTTTCGGCGCATGTCCGGGGTCGCGTAGTTGCTGAGCACGACGAGTTTTACCGGCGCAGGCAGAGTCGCTGCCGCCTTGAGAACGCCGAGTCCGGAGCCGCTCTTGAGGAAGATGTCGACGACGACGAGATCGCAGTGGTTCTCGGCCCGGCGCAACCAGCCAATCGCTCCGGATTCGTCCTCTGCGCTGCCGACGACACGTATTGGTGCCATCTCTTCCAGTGCCGCGACGAGGTTTTCCCGAATGACCGGGCTGTCTTCGACGATGAATGCCTGGAGCTGGTTCATGGCGAGCTGCCCGCTCGCCACGCCTGACGATTCATGCCTGTGGGCATCGTGCGGCGGGGAGAATGTGGCAAGTGAAGGCAAAACTGTGGCACGCTCGGCGGACAGGAACGACCGGCGCAGTGTCCCGCAAGGTCGCTGGCCGGGCAAACGTCGAAGTGCCATTTTGCGTGTGGGAATGTTCCTACAAGCCTTCGCCGTCCTCGCGTCTCTTGCTGGCCTCGCCGCCCTGCCGGCACGTGCAGCCGACAAGGCCGCGATCGTGGTTGGATCGAAGCGATTCACCGAGTCGTACATCCTTGGCGAGATCGTGACCCAGAGCTTCGTCGCCGCGGGCCGGCCGGCCTTGCATCGACAAGGGCTCGGCAATACCGGCATCCTCGAGCAGGCGCTTGCCAGCGGCTCGGTCGACCTCTATCCCGAATACACCGGCACGATCGTTCGTGAACTGCTCAAGCGCGAGGGCAACCCGTCGCTCGACGAGCTGAATCGCTGGCTCGCGCCGCGCGGCCTGATCGCTGCGATCCCGTTCGGCTTCAACAACACCTATGCGCTGGCCATGAGGGAAGACCGTGCCCGGGCGCTCGGCATCACTCGGATCTCGGACCTGGCCGCGCTGAGGAACAGGGACCTGAAGCTCGGCCTGTCGCATGAATTCCTCGAGCGTGGCGATGGCTGGCCGGCGCTGCGACGAGCCTATGCGGTGACGGCGACGCCGATCGGACTCGACCACGGCCTCGCCTACGACGCCGTGGCCGCCGGTCGGGTCGACGTGATCGATGTCTACTCGACCGACGCCAAGCTCGGCCGGCTCGGCCTGCGCGTGCTCGAGGACGACCGCGCTTTCTTTCCCAAGTACGACGCCGTGCTGCTGATGCGTGCCGGTGTCGACGCCGCGCCTTTGCAGCGGCTGGTGGGAGCGATCGATGCGGCGACGATGATCGCGATGAACGCCGAGGTCGAGCTCGACGGCAGAATCTTCGCCGAGACCGCAGCGAGATTTCTGGCCGGTCGCGGCGTGGCGGGCGTGGCGCAAGGAGCGAGCGCGGCTACCGGAACGGAGCGAGGGCAGGGGCATGGCGTCGCGGACAAGCCGGGCCTGTTGGCGCGCCTGTTCGCCCCCGATCTCGGCCGGCTTGCGGGCGAGCATCTGCTGCTCGTGTTCGGCTCGCTGGTGCTTGCGATCGCTGCCGGCGTGCCGATCGGCATCGCCGCCTGGCGCTGGCCTCGTTCGGCCGGCGTTCTGCTGGGCGCGGTCGCCGTGCTGCAGACCGTGCCTTCGCTTGCACTGTTGGCATTTCTGATCGCGCTGGTCGGCTCGATCGGTGTCGTGCCAGCGCTGATCGCGCTTTTTCTGTATGCGCTCCTGCCGATCGTTCGCAACACCCACGCCGGCCTGCAAGGCGTGTCGCGCGAGATGGCGCAGGCCGCGCTTTCGCTCGGCATGACGCGGCAGCAGGCGCTGGTGAACATTCAGTTGCCGCTTGCCGCGCCGACCTTGCTGGCCGGCATCAAGACCGCGGCCGTCATCAACGTCGGCACCGCAACAATGGCGGCCTTCATCGGTGCCGGCGGCTTCGGCGAGCGCATCGTCGCCGGTCTCGCCGTCAACGACAGCACGGTGATGCTTGCAGGCGCCTTGCCGGCGGCTGCACTCGCGCTCGTCGTGCAAGCCGTTTTCGATCTGTTCGAGCGCTGGGCGTCGCGAGGTCGCAGCGCGAACAGCGGCTGAAGCGCTCCAGGATTTCCTCGCCGGTCGGGGCGGCTGCGACAATCGCTCATGCTTTCCGAATGGCTGACGCCGGGCCTGCTCGCGCTCCTGGTGGTCATCACGCTGTGGATCGCGTTCAGACGACCGCCGGGCGACGCGGCCGGCGAACGTTCCGCCCGCGAGTTGCGCGACGAAGTGGCGCGCAGCGCCCAGGGCACCCGACAGGAACTCGGCGCGACGCTGGCCGATTTCCAGCGCACGCTGCTCGCGCAGCAAGGCGAGGTCGCGCGCACCCAGAACGAGCAGATCGATGCGTTCAGCCGGCAGCTCTCGGCGATGCAGCAGCAGCTTGCCGACTCGCTCGGTCGCGCCACCGAGGCCCAGGCCGAGCAAGGTCGCCTGGTGCGCGAGTCGCTCGATCTGCGCATGACCGAGGTCCGCGCCACCGTCGAGCAGAAGCTGGTCGCGATCCAGTCCGACAACGAGAAGAAGCTCGAGCAGATCCGCGCCACCGTCGACGAGAAACTGCATGCCACCCTCGAGCAGCGGCTCGGCGAAAGCTTTCGCCAGGTTGCCGAGCGGCTCGAGCAGGTGCATCGCGGCATCGGCGAGATGCAAAAGCTCGCCAGCGACGTCGGCTCGCTGAGCCGCGTGCTGAGCAACGTCAAGACGCGGGGCACGTTCGGCGAGGTCCAGCTCGGCGCGCTCCTCGAGCAGGTGTTCGCGCCGGCCCAATACGCGAAGAACGTGGAGACGATTCCGGGCACGAACCAGCGGGTCGACTACGCGATCCGCTTCCCGGGGCGCAGCGGCGGCGAGCCGGTCTGGATGCCGATCGATTGCAAGTTTCCGCGCGAGGACTACGAACGTCTGGTCGACGCGCATGAGCGCGCCGATGCGCCGGCAGTCGAGACGTTCGCGCGCGCCATCGAGGCGCGTCTGCGCATCGAGGCGAGAACGATCCGCGACAAGTATCTGGCGCCACCACACACCACCGACTTCGCGATTCTCTTCGTCCCGACCGAGGGCCTTTACGCCGAGGCTCTACGTCGGCCCGGGCTGTTCGAGGCGCTGCAACGCGAGCATCGGGTCACGCTTGCCGGCCCGACGACGCTGCTCGCGATCCTGACCAGCTTTCGTGTCGGCTTCAACACGGTCGCCCTCGAACAGCGTTCGAACGAAGTGCGCGAGGTGCTGGGCGCCGTCAAGACGGAATTCGGGAGGTTCGGCGAGGTGCTGGCCGCCACGCGCAAGAAGCTCGACGACGCGGCCACCATCATCGGCAAGGCGGAGACGAGAACCCGGGCCATGGGTCGCGCGCTGAAGGACGTCGAAGCGCTGCCCGCGGAGCGAGCGGCCGAGCTCTTGCCATCGACCGGCGAGCTCGACTTCGACGATTCGGCCGATGCCTGAGCCAGCCGCCAAAGGGGCGACGTTCAGCAGCGCCTTGTTCGCGCTGATCGGCGGGCAGATCGCCCTGCATTCCTGCATGGCCGGCATCCGACTCGCGGCGCCGCTCGCGGCCTTGCGCGAGGGGCATGCAGCCTGGTCCGTGGGCGTGCTGCTCGGCCTGTTCGCGGCGGCGCCGATCGCGCTCGCGCTAAGCGCCGGCCGGCTTGCCGATCGACACGGCTACCACCGACCGATCCGTATCGCCGTCACCTTGACGGTAGCCGGCGGGCTCTGCGCGGCACTCTCGACGGCACTCGGCCGCTGGGGCTTCATCGCGCTGTGCGTGGCCGCGGTGTTGTCGGGCGCGGGCGCGAACTTCGGCCTGATCGCGATCCAGCGCGCGGCCGGCCGAATGGCCACCGAGGCGACCGAACTGAAGCGCGTCTTCAGCTGGCTAGGACTCGCACCGGCGCTGTCCAACGTGATCGGTCCGGTGCTGGCCGGCGCGCTCATCGACCTGAGCGGGTTTCGCCTCGCCTTCGTCGTCCTGTCGGTCTTGCCGCTGGCAAGCCTGGCCTGGGCACGCCTCGTTCCGGTGGAGGTCCGCGACGCAGCGGCGCCAAGACCGCCGCGCCGCAATTCGTGGAACCTGTTGCACGAGCCGGGCTTCACCCGACTGTTGCTGGTGAACTGGCTGTTGTCGGCAAGCTGGGACGTGCACACGTTCCTGGTCCCCATCCTCGGACACGAGCGGGGCTTTTCGGCTTCAGCGATCGGCCTCGTGCTCGGAGTATTCGCCACGTCGGTGGCCGCCGTGAGGCTTGCCATTCCGATGTTGGCGCATCGTTTGCGCGAAGGCCAGGTGCTGGTGGCAGCGATGCTCATGGCCGGGGCGGTGTTCGCGGTCTACCCGTTCGCGTTGACGGCGTGGGTGATGGGCCTGTGCGCGGTCGTCCTCGGCCTGGCGCTGGGCGCCGTGCAGCCGATGATCATGACGACGCTGCATCAGATCACGCCTTACGAGCGGCACGGCGAAGCGATCGCCTTGCGCTCGATGGTGATCAATTTCTCGAGCGCGGTGATGCCGCTGGCTTTCGGCCTCGCCGGTGCGACGCTCGGCGCGTCGGCGCTGTTCTGGCTGATGGGTGCGGCGGTGGCGACGGGAAGCATCCCGGCGCGCCGGGTCGGCCTCGACCCGACCTAGCCTGGCGAGGAAGCTAGAAGCGAATTCCGCTTGGAGACGGCGCCGCCGGAGCGGTTGGCGCTGGCCGCGCCTCGGGCCGCGCGTCGCTGCGCGCCGTCGTGGATTCACGGCGATCGACGATGGGCGTCGCCGGCCTGTACTGGTAGCTCGCTGGCAGGCGCGACTCGCGCGGGTAGCCCGCAGCGTCGAGGTACGAGACCCAGACCTCGGCGGCAAAGCCACGCAGGGTTTGCGCGCCGATCGTCAGCGTCGGCGCTTCGCGTGCGCCCGACAAGCGCTCGAGCGCTTCGCTGTCTTCGGCGCTGACGACCATGCGCTCGTTGAACGGAATGCCGCGCTGCTTCAGCATCTGCCGCGCTGAAACGCAGGGATCGCAGGCGGTGCTCGTGACGTAGAGCGTGACCGGATACTTGCTCATCGGCTGGCGCAACTCGAACGGCAGTTCGGGCTCGGCCGCTGCCGCCGCCACGGCACGGCCGCCAAGCGGAACGACCTTGCCTTCCGTCGAGGTCGGCTCGCGGTCGGTGTAGGTGACCTTGCCATCGGGGCCGATCACCTTGAACTGAGCAAGAGTGGAGGTCGCGACGAGAGCCAGTGCGAAGGCGATGGCAGCGCGCGGCCCAAAGCCAGTCGGGCTGAAGCGGTCGCGTGCGGTCATGCCATCTCCAGGGAGCAAAAGCGAACACTCATTCTCGCCGAGCAGGCTCGCGCCTTCAAGCGAAGTCTCGGTCACAACTTCACACAAGTGGCACCGCATGTGTCGCCATGCGCTCCGCCGACTCGACCGTGTTCGACAGCAGCATGGCGATCGTCATCGGCCCGACGCCGCCCGGCACCGGCGTGATCGCCGCCGCCACTTCGGCGACCGCCGCGAAATCGACGTCGCCGTTGAGCTTTCCCGCACCCGGCTCGCCATCGGGAATGCGGTTCATGCCGACGTCGATGACGATCGCACCCGGCTTGACCATGTCCGCCGTCACCGTGTGGCGCCGCCCCACCGCTGCCACCACGACGTCGGCGCGCCGGGTGTGTTCGGCGAGGTCGGGGGTGCGGCTGTGGCAGATCGTGACGGTGGCGTCGGCCTGAAGGAGCATCAGCGCCATCGGTTTGCCGACCGTGTTGCTGCGGCCGATGACGACGGCGTGCTTGCCGCGCAGATCGATGCCCGTGCTTTCGATCAGCTTCATGCAACCCCAGGGCGTGCACGGCCGAAAGCCCGGCAGCCCGGCGACGAGGCGACCGGCGCTTTCGATCGAATAGCCGTCGACGTCCTTGTCGGTCGCGATCGCCTCGATCACCTTCGCCGGCGCGATCTGCTTGGGCAGGGGCATCTGGACCAGGATGCCGTGGATCCGAGGGTCGGCGTTCAGCGCGGCGATGCGGGCCAGCAATTCGCCTTCGCCGAGATCGGCGTCGTACTGCTCGAGCACCGAGCGGATGCCGGTCTCCTCGCAGGCCTTGATCTTGTGGCGAACGTAGATCTGGCTGGCGGGATCCTCACCGACCAAGATGACCGCGAGGCCGGGGCGATGCCCGAGCGAAGCCAGTCTGGCCGCGCGCTCGGCGAGCTCGGCTCGCAACTGCCGGGCGATGCCCGTGCCGTCGATGCGCTGTGCCGTCAAACCTTCGAAGGCGCGCCGAGCGCGATCTTGAGCAGATCGGCGACCGTGTTGGCGTTCAGCTTTTCCATGATGTTGGCGCGGTGCGCTTCCACCGTCTTGATGCTGATGCCCAGATCGTCGGCGATCTGCTTGTTGAGCCGGCCGGCGACGATGCGCTCGAGCACCTGCGCTTCACGCGTTGTCAGGCGCGAGAGCAGGGCGTCGCGGCTGGCCGCTTCCTGGTGCTTCGAGAAATCGACGCGCGCGCGCTCGAGCATCTTCTCGACCAGGGCGACGAGCTCGTCCTCCTTGAACGGCTTTTCGATGAAGTCCTCGGCGCCTTTTTTCATCGTCGTCACCGCCATCGGCACGTCGCCATGACCGGTGATGAAGGTGACGGGCAGGGGCGACCGGCGTTCCAGCAGGCGGTCCTGCAGCTCGAGGCCGCTCATGCCGTCCATGCGGATGTCGGCGATCAGGCAGGCGACCTCGCGCGGATCGAAGCGAGAAAGGAAGGACTCGGCCGAGTCGAAGCACTTGACCCGGTAGTCCTTGCCTTCGAGCAGCCATTGCAGGGAATCGCGCACGGCCTCGTCGTCGTCGACGACATAGACGGTGCCTTTTTTCGGGATCAGGCTCATGGGGCGACCTTCGTGCTGCGCACTGCGGTAATCGTCTTGGGAGCCGCCCTGCGACTCACGCAGTGACGGCGGCGGGGGCTTCGATACGGTGGGGTTCGACCGGCAGCGTGAACGAAAAGCAGCAGCCGACGGGCGTCTCGCCATTGTAGAGGTTGACCGCCTTGATCCTGCCTCTATGGCTCTCGATGATCGAGCGGCACAGGCTCAGGCCGATGCCGAGCCCGTCGACCTTGGTCGAGAAGAAGGCTTCGTACATCCGCGCGATCACTTCGTCCTTGAGACCCGGGCCCCGGTCGCTGACGGTGAACTCGATCACGTCGCCCTCTTCGGGCGTGTGACGCGGCACGACGCGCAGCTCGATGCGCCGGCGCGAGCTCGGCAGCTTCGCGTTGTCGATAGCTTCTGCCGCGTTCTTGAGCAGGTTGAGGACGACCTGCTCGATCAGGATCGGGTCGACCATCAGCGGCGGCAGGCGTTGTGCGATGTAGGTCTGGATCGCGACGTTGCGGCGGCGCAGCTCGATGCCCGCGAGATCGACGGCGTCTTCGACGATGGTCTGCGCCGAGGACTTCTGCCGCTGCGGCTCGCTGCGCTTCACGAAGGCCCGGATGCGGTGGATGATCTGCCCTGCGCGCTCGGCCTGGCGAGAGGTCTTCTGCAAGGCGGCGATCAGGTCGCTCTTGTCGATCGCGTTGTTCTCGACCCGCGTGACCATGCCGTTGCAATAGTTGGTGATTGCGGTGAGAGGCTGGTTCAGCTCGTGTGCGACCGACGACGCCATCTCGCCCATGGTGACCAGCCGGCTCGTCACCTGCGCCTTTTCGGCCTGGTGCGCGGCCACCGACTCGGCATTGCGCCGCTCCGAGATGTCGGTGGCGATCAGCATCTGCGCCAGGCGGCCGTCGGTCCATTGAAGGTAGCGGGCGCGGACGTCGAACCACTTGCCGAGCGGCTCGACGAACACTTCGCGCGAGTCGGAGCCTGCCGCCATGAGCTCCTGCGTCGGCAGTCCGCCGAGCACGTCGATGTGGTCGCCGAAGTCGCTGTCGGGCGGCAGGTGCAGCGACGATTCGCCGCCCGAAAGCTGGGCGTGGCCTTTCGCGTCGGCGCCGAACCAGAGCCGGTAGGAGCGGTTCGCGAACAACAACTCGCCCTGCTGTACCGAGAGCACCGAGACGGCGGTGTCGAGCCCTTCGAGCACCGTCGTGAAGCGCTCGTGCGAAGCCGTGAGCTGATCGCGGATGCGCTTGGCTTCGGTGATGTTGGTCATCGAGGTCATCCAGCCCGTCTGCTGGCCTTTCGGGTCGATCAGCGGCGACACGTACATGCGCGCGTCGAACACCGAGCTGTCCTTCCTCATCACCTTGACCTCGATGCCGCCCACCGGGCTGCGGCCCTGCAGCTCCTGCTGCAGCAGCCGCGCGTTCTCTTCGAGCCGGTCGCGGGGCCAGTGCGGAAAGGGCGGGTGCTGTCCGATCAGGTCGGCTTCCGAGAAGCCGGTCATGGCGCAGAAGGCCGGGTTGACGTAGCTGATGCGGCCCTCCATGTCCATGGCGCGCATGCCGGTCAGCATCGAGTTCTCCATGGCGCGGCGAAAGTTCGTCTCGGAGACGAGCGCGGCCTGCATCTGCAGGCGCCGGCGCATGTGGCGCCAGGTGCCGAGGAGCATCCAGACGGTGAGCGCCGACAGCATCATCACCATCCAAAACAGGCCGTTGCCGATCAGGCCGATCGAGGTGCGATAGCCCTGGCCGCGCAGGACGAGGCCGTTCTCGGCCGGCGCGACCGGAAGCTCGAACACGATCGAGGGTCGCGCCTGCGACGTGCCGGGCAGCGTCATCACCGTGCTCGCGAGCGAGCGGCCGCGCGCGTCGAGCACCGAGATGGCGTGCCGGCGCGCGATCTCGGTCGGCACGAAGTAGCGCAGCAGGCGCTCGACCGAGTACTCGACCAGCAGCGTGCCGTGGAAGACGCCATGGTCGACGAGCGGAATGTGCGCCTGGAAGACCGGGTTGCCGAAGCTGTCGGCGAACGGCTGCGAGTACGACGTCTGGCGCGTCTCGCGTGCGCGGACGAAGGTTTCCTCCGGCGCCGTTCCCGACTTCTCGACCGGCAGCGACGCCGGCGTATCGACGCCGCTGATGCCGGTCTCGGGCGGGAAGGTGGTCCCGGAGTAGCCGCCGATGCGGACGCGCTGGTCGTTGAGCCAGATCAGGTTGCTGACCTCCGGGTGCTCGAGCGTGAATGCCGCCGCCTGGACCAGGAAGTCGTCGTGGTCGAGAGTGCGGCCGACGAGCTCGCGCGCCATCCGCGTCAGCTGCTCGTGGTTCTCGATCAGGCGCAGCCGCACCTGCTGCTGGGCGACCTCGGTGTCGCGGCGCACCGCTTCCTGCTCGCGGTCGAACTCTTCGTTTCTCAGGTACCAGAACGCCGAGACGATCGCCGCCAGGAAGAGGAGCACCGACAGCAGCGGGCCGAGCGTCGCGTAGCGGTCCTGGTGGGCCGCCGACTGGCGCCGCCACCAGTGGCCGAAGACGCGCTCCGCCCAGGTCCGGGTCGGGCGCGTCGACGAAGGCACGGAGTCGGCTCGTTGCATGCTGCGATTATCCGGCGAAGAGCATGTGCGACACTTTCATCGAACAGAACAACGACCTGGAGACAAGCATGTCGGCACTCCCGGAAAACGCCTTCGGCGTTGCTTCCAACGACTCCGACGCCCTCGAAACGCGCGAATGGCTGGACGCGTTGTCGGCGGTGATCGCCTCGGAAGGCGGCGAGCGTGCCCACTTCCTGCTCGAGCAGCTGATCGACCAGGCGCGCCAGGCCGGCATCGACGTGCCGTTCTCGGCCAACACCGCCTACGTCAACACGATCCCGACCGACCAGGAAGAGCGCACCCCCGGCAACATCGAGATCGAGGAGCGCCTGCGCGCCTACATGCGCTGGAACGCGATGGCGATGGTCGTCAAGGCCAACCGCCTGCACCCCGCGGACGGCGGCGACCTCGGCGGCCACATCTCCAGCTTCGCCTCGCTGGCGACGATGTTCGGCACCGGCTTCAACCACTTCTGGCACGCCGAGACGGCGGATCACGGCGGGGACTTGCTCTACATCCAGGGCCATTCGTCGCCTGGCGTCTACGCGCGCGCCTTCATGGAAGGGCGGCTGAGCGAAGAACAGCTGCTGAATTTCCGCCAGGAGGTGGACGGAAAGGGCATCTCGAGCTATCCGCATCCAAAGCTGATGCCCGAGTTCTGGCAATTCCCGACCGTCTCGATGGGCCTCGGCCCGC
>JBDTNU010000104.1:0-10779 GCA_039933535.1 Caldimonas sp.
TTGCGCCAGTACTCGTACATGCCGCGGATCAGCGTCTCGGTGACCATGTGGTCGGCGTCGGCGACGTCGCGTCCGCCGAGCTCGGCGAGCGTGCGATGGAAAGGCTTCTGCTCGAAGCCTTGCTGCGAGAGCTCGATCACCTCGCCGTCGTCGGCTGATACGAAGCCGGCCGGGCCGAACAGGTTGGCCTGGCGCAGCCGCCGCTGCACCATCTCTTCGCTGTCGTCGGCGAACGCGAAGTGGGTCCAGACGAAGTCGAAGGCGCCGTGGCCGTCGGGCTGGATGTGCCGCGTCGACACGGAGTTCACCTGCTGCTGGAAGATGACGCTCGGAAAGATCGTCGTCATCACCGCGGTCGGGCCGCCCCACCAGGGCTCGGCGACGATGTCGAGAAAGCGCGGGTCCTCCAGCTTCATGTCGGCCTTGAAGCTCGACACCGACGTGACCTGATCGGCCTTGCCCATCTGCCCGCGCGTCGAGATCATGGCTGCGTGCCGATGCTGCGCGTCCATCAACAGCTGCGACTTGTTGTCGGCGCGCCAGAGGCCGAAGGTGACGAACCAGGTGTGCAGCAGGCCCGGGTGATACGGGTCCTTGATGTTCTCCTGCATCAGCTTCCAGTTGCCGGGAATACGCTGGCGGTTGTAGCCGAGGATTTTCAGCTCGCGGCCGTCGAAGGTGCGATCGAAGTAGCCCAGGATGACGGGGCCGAGAAAGTCCTCGAGTGATTCGACGTCGTGGTCGAACGACGCGAACACGACGCCGCCGCGCGCCGCGACCTTGAGCTTCGTGAGGCCGTTTTCCTCGGGCTTGAAGTCGGCCGGCATGCCGCCCTGCACCTTGCCATCCTGCTTGACGCCGCGCCGGAACGGCACGCCCTGCAGGTCGCCCTTGAGCGAGTAGTTCCACTGGTGGTACGGGCAGGTGAAGTCCTTGCGGTTGCCGTGACGCTCGCGGCAAAAGCTCATGCCGCGATGCGCGCAGACGTTCTCGACGACGTTGATCGCTCCGCCCTGGTCGCGCACCAGTATCACGGAGCGTTCGCCGACCGCCGTGCGCTTGAAGTCGCCCGGGTTCGGGATCTCGGCCTCGAGTCCGACGTAGCACCAGTGGCCGTTGTAGAAGAAGCGCTCGAGCTCGCGCCGGTGCTGCGAGTCGCTCGTGTAGGCCGCGAACGGGATCCGGCTCGTGCCTTCGCTTTCCCAGGCGAGGGCGCCGGAAGGCAGGGGCGAGGCAGCGTGTCGGTCCAAGGCGATCTCCTCGCTCACGAGAAGCGGAACGGGAACGGCCCATCATAGACATCTGCGTGCACCAGGGGCTCGCCATGCCTGCGGCGCCGGACGAGGCCTCAGCCCGATCACACCGGCGATTTCGTCAGGTCGCGACGAGGCCCGAGCGCGTGAAGGGCAGTCTGCGCACCCGCGGTCCGCCCAGCCTGGCGACCGCGTTGGCGACGGCTGGCGCGAGCGGCGGCACGCCGGGCTCGCCGACGCCTGTCGGCGCAACGGTGCTCGGCACGATATGCACCTCGACCTTGGGCATCTCGTGGATGCGCAGCGATCGGTAGGAGTCGAAATTGCGTTGTGCCGCGCGGCCGCCCTTGAGCTCGATCTCGCTGTAGTACAGCGCACCGAGCGCGAAGCCGATGCAGCCTTCCATCTGCGCCCGGATCACGTCGGGGTTGACGGCGACGCCGCAGTCGACGGCGCAGACGACGCGCTCGACCTTGACCTTGCCGTTCGTCATCGACACCTCGGCGACCTGCGCCACGAACGAGCCGAAGGACTCGTGCACGGCGATGCCCTGGGCCAGGCCGGCCTTCGTCGCCCTGCCCCAGCCGGCCTTCGCGGCAACGAGCCGGAGCACGCCGGCCGCGCGGTCGTTCTTCTCGAGCAGGGTGAGGCGGAACGCGAGCGGATCCTTGCCGGCCGCGGCGGCCAGCTCGTCCATCATCGTCTCCATGACGTAAGCGGTGTGCGTGTTGCCGACCGAGCGCCACCAGAGCGGCTTCACGGCGAGTGCCGGCGAGTGCAGGTCGCCCTTCATCATCGGCAGCGCGTACGAGGTCGGCGAGATGCCTTCGACCGAAGTCGGGTCGACGCCGTCCTTGATCATCATCGCCATCGGGCCGCCGGCCATGATCGACTGGCCGACGACGGTGTGCTGCCAGTCGGCGATGCCGCCCTTCGCGTCGAGGCCGACCTTCACGGCGTGCACGTACATCGGCCGGTACAAGCCCGCGCCCATGTCGTCCTCGCGCGTGAACTGGACTCGGACCGGAGCGCGACCGTCGATCGCCTTGGCGACGTGCACGGCGGCGACCGTGAAGTCGCTCCAGACGTTGGCGCGCCGGCCGAAGGTGCCACCCGAGACAAGCGTGTGCAGCTTGACCTTGTCCATCGGCAGGCCGGCGGCTTCGGCCGCGAACTTGTGGTCGAAGGTCGGAAACTGATGACCACCCCAGGTCTCGAGCATGCCGTCGTGCAGCCAGGCGACGCAGTTCATCGGCTCCATCGGCGCATGGGCGAGGAACGGAAACTCGTAGACGGCCTCGACGCTCTTGACCACCGCGGCCGGCGCCGGCTGCGTCGCCAGGGGCCGCGCGAACGGGGTGCCGGCAGTCGCAGCCTGGGCGCGGTACTGCGCGAGCAGCGCTTCGGAGTCGAGGCCGACGCTCGCCGACTCGTCCCACTGCACCTTCAGCGCGCGACGGCCTTGCAGCGCCGCCCACGTGCCGGTCGCGACGACGGCGACGCCCTCGGGCACGGCAACGACGTCGGTCACGCCGCGCACCTTCTTCGCCTCGCCCGCGTCGAACGACAGGAGCTTCGCGCCGAAGCTCGGCGGCCAGGCGATCACTGCGGTGAGCAGGCCTGGCAGCTTCACGTCGATGGTGTAGAGCGCCGTGCCGTTGCACTTGGAGGCGGAGTCGACGCACGGCGACCCGTGGTCCTTGCCGATGTAGCTGAACTGCGCGCTCGTCTTCAGCACCGGACTGGCGGGCAGCGGCTGCCGGCTCGCGGCCATCGCCATCTCGCCGTAGGTGGCGCGCTTGCCCGAGGCATGCACGAGGCTGTTCTTCGAGGTCTTGATCTCGCTGGCGGGCACCTTCCACGCGTCGGCCGCGGCGGCGACGAGCATGGCTCGCGCCGTCGCGCCCGCGGTCCGGTATTGCAGATAGGAGTTGGCGATCGCCGAGGAGCCGCCGGTGCCCTGCAGGTCGCCGAAGGCGAGGTTGGCGTAGCGCGTCGGGTCCGAGGGCGCGTACTCGGTGCGCACCTGCGCCCAGTCGGCGTCGAGCTCTTCGGCGACCAGCGAGGCCAGGCCGGTGGTGTTGCCCTGGCCCATCTCGTGGTGCTTGCAGATCACGGTGACGAGGTTGTCGCTGCCGACGCGCACGAAGGCGTTGGGTGCGAGCGGCCCGGCGGCCGCGCCTTCCGCGCCCGGGGCCGCGGCGCGGGCCGTGCCCGGGGCCACCCAGCCCAGGCCGAAGCCGATGACGAGGCCGGCCGCGCCCGCGCCCTGCAGGACGAAGCGCCGGGTGGGCAGCAGCGCCGCCGACGGCGCGACGCCGAATTCAGCGTCGAGGCGGGCGCGTTGCTCGGGGTCGAGCGCTTGCAGGAGGGCGTGCATCGCGTCTCCTCAGGCCGAGAGCTGCGCCGACGCCGCATGGATCGCGGCGCGGATGCGGTGATAGGTCGCACATCGACAGATGTTGCCGGCCATCGCGTGGTCGATGTCGGAATCGCTCGGACGCGGCAGCTTCTCCAGCAGGGCCGTGGCGGACATGATCTGGCCCGACTGGCAATAGCCGCATTGCACGACGTCGAGCTCGACCCAGGCCCGCTGCACCGCTTGAGCGGCGCGCGACGAGAGGCCCTCGATCGTCGTCACCTTGCGACCGGCGGCCGCCCACACCGGCGCCGAGCACGAACGCACGGGCTCGCCGTCGACATGCACCGTGCAGGCGCCGCACTGGGCGATGCCGCATCCGTATTTCGTGCCGGTGAGGCCGAGGTCCTCGCGTATGACCCAGAGCAAGGGTGTACCGGGATCGACGTCGACTTCGCGACTCTGGCCGTTGACGTTCAGTGAGACAGGCATTCCTCGCTCCGGAAAATTCGTGGCGTCGTGTTCAGCGCGGGCAATTGGCGCCCGTGTCGATCCAGGCCGTGATGAGGGCGCCGAACTGCGCCTGGGTGCCTGGAGCGGGTTCGCGCGTGCCGCCGGGGTGCCAGGCCCAGCCGACAAGCGTGTCGTTCGCCATGTGGTCGCGCAATTGGGCGAGCGTCTTGCCGCCGTTGCGGCGCGGATCCTTGATCTGCTGGCAGATCTGCGCCAACGAGCGCTGCTGCCAGGCCATGCCGTGCGGTGCCATGTGCCAGAGCGGATGGCCCGGCACGCCCGAAGGGTCGAAATTGGCGCTCTGGTGGCAGGTCGTGCAACGCATGCCGACCGCACCCTTGTCGTCCTTGCCGCGCACGACGAGGGGGCTGTGAGGATGCATGTCGGTGCCCTGCGTCGGCCGCTCGCCGACCGGGTGGCAGTTGAGGCAGCGCGGATGCTGGATGACCTTGCCGGCCTCGACGAAGAGCGCGCTCGAGCGCGCGTCACGACCGTCAATGGCGGCAAAGCTTTCTGGGCTGCGCAGATCGGCGGCCAGGGTGGGCAAGGCGGCCACAGCGGCAATGAGGAACGCCGTGGCCCGAATCAGATTTGCCGCTCTCATGGTCGCTTTCTATAACGGTTCGCGATGCCTTGCGCCGCCCGAACGGACAGGGCGAAGCGAGACAAATGCGCTGCATGCGGCAGCGCACCAGCAAACCGTGTTCCCGACTTGCGCCGGGCGGAGCCGTCAGGTGGCAGGCATCGCCGGATGCAGCACGGCCAGCATCGCGCCCTGCGGGTCGGCGAACATCGAGAAGCGTCCGACGTTGGGGATATCGCTCGGCGGCACGACGATGTGCGCGCCGAGGCTCTTCGCCTTGGCCGATGACGCGTCGCAGTCGTCGACCTTCACGTACTGCATCCACATCGCCGGTGTCGAGGCATCCATCGCCTTGCAGAGACCGCCGCGCCGCTGGTCGCCGTGCTTGAGGATGTTGTAGGTGCCTTGCGGCATGGGCATCGCGTCGTGCGTGAAGCCGAAAGCCTTCTTGTAGAAAGCGAGCGCGGCCTTGTCGTCCTGCGTCGTGAGCTCGTTCCAGACCCAGCCGCCCGCCGGCACCTGGTCGGTGTCGGCCGGGTCGTCGCGGGCTCCTTTCCAGAGCGAGAACACGGCCCCGGTCGGGTCGGCGAGCGTGGCGGCGCGGCCGGCGGAGCCGTAGTCCATCGGTGCCATCAGGCTCTTCGCGCCGGCTGCGACGGCGGCCTTGTACGACGCGTCGACGTCGGCCACCGACAGGTACGAGAGCCACATGTTCGGCGCCCCGGCCGGCGCCTTTGAATAGCCGCCGATGCCGGCGCCGCTGTTGAGGATGACGTTGTACGGATCGCCGCCGCCCATGGGCATGGCTTCGGTGTGCCAGCCGAACAGCGCCTCGTAGAACTTGCGCGCCTTCGGGATGTCGTTGGAGACGTGTTCGAACCAGACGAATTTTCCGGGGAGGTATGACATGGGAGCTCCGATGTGGGTGAACCTTCAGGCGAAGCGGCCGGTCGGTTCGGTGGCGAGAAAGCTGGGTCGCGTTTGCATGGAGGCCAGGGCGCGACGCAAGTTCGGTGTGCCGGCCAGCAGCTGCGGGCCTTCCGGCATGCGCGCAAGGTAGGCGAGCACGGGCATGACGAACAGGTCGGCCATCGAGATCGATTCGCCGACGAGCCAGGTCGATTTCGCATAGCCGGCTTCGAGGATGGCCAGCGTGGCCGGCATCTCGACCAGCGCCGCGTCGATCACCGCGCGATCGGGCTGGCCGCCTTCGCCGCGCGGAAAGAAATACTGGCGGATGTAGGGCGGGACGATGGCGTCGTGGATGGCGGCGTTGAACGCGCTCGTCCATTGCTCGCAGCGCGCGCGCTCGGCGATCGAGCCGGGCAGGAGCGGCGGACCGTCGAAGCTTTCGTCCACGTAGCGAACGATCGCGCTCGTCTCGTAGACGGCGAAGTCGCCGTCGGTCAGCGCCGGCAATCGGCCGAACGGGTTGACGGCAAGGATGTCGGGCCCGTGCGGGCCGCATTCGTGAAAGCTGTAGGCGACGCCTTTTTCAGCGAGCGCGAGCCGCGCCGTCCGTGTGTAGGTGCTCGGCGGCAGACCGAGCAAGGTGACGCTCGCCGCGCTGCCGCGCGGATCGAGCAGGTCGGCGAGCTTGTTGAGCGGGCCGTTCCAGCCGCGCGCGTGGGCGTCGCTTGCCGCGCCCGATCCGAAGCCGGAATGGCGCATCTCGAGCAAGGTCGCGCCATCGCGCTCGCTCAGGCTCACCTCGACCAGCGTGGCCGCACCGGCCATCGGCCCCTCTTCCCATTGCCACGTGTAGGCGATGCGGTCGGGACGCCGCAACTCGCGATAGACGCCGCCGACCTTGAATTGCGAGCCGTCGCGCGACTGCATGACCATGCGCCAGGCACCGCCGACCCGGGCATCGACGCTCAGCTCGGCGACGCGCATGCCGCGCGGGCACTGCCAGACGCGCAGCGCCTCTTCGGTGACGAAGGCGTCGTAGACCCGCTCGCGCGGCGCGCGGATCAGGCGCGTCATCGAGAGCTCGAAGGGCGTGCTGCTCTCGCTCATCGACGCTGCCTCGTCTTGCGTGTCGCGCCGGCGGGCGCCGCGCGTTTGCGCGCCGCGGCGGTCTTGGGCCGCGGCTCCTCGGGCTGCTGCTCGACCAGTTCGACGAGGCGATCGAGGCTCGCTTCCCAGAAATGACGGTATTGCTCGACCCAGTCGTGCGCGGCCACCAGACCCTCGCCGCGCAAACGGCAGACGCGGCGCTGCGCGTCGACCTCCCTCGCGATGAGGCCGGCGTTTTCGAGCACGCGCAGGTGACGCGAGATCGCCGGACCCGACACGCGAAACGGTTTGCCGAGCTCGCCGACGTAGGTATCGCCTTGCGCAAGTCGAGCCAGGATGGCGCGCCGCGTCGGGTCGGCGAGGGCGGAGAAGGCGGTACTGAGACGATCCATGAACTTAATTTAACGCTTTGGTTAAATGAATGTCAAGCGCTGACAGAAGGCGCACCCTGGCGGCACTTGCACCGGCACCGGACAATCACCACTCGACGACGACTCTGCCACCGCGCGATGACGCTTCAAAGACTGCTCACCCTCAGCCTCGTTCTGCTCGCCTCGTGCAGCGCGCCCTCCTCGTCACGAGGGCCGGCGAGCGACGATCGGCGCGGCATCGATGCAATCGACACCCTCGTCGTCATCTACGCCGAGAACCGCGCCTTCGATACCTTCTACGGCCTCTTTCCCGGCGCCAACGGCATCCCGGGCCGCAACCCGAGCGCCGTGGGAACGCTGCTGCCGCAGCGCGACGTCGACGGCGCCGTGTTGTCGGTGCTGCCGCCGATCTGGGGCGGGCTCACTGCCGCCGGTCAGTCGCCCGTCGTGACGCAGGCCGAGACGGTCGGCCTGCCGAATCGGCCCTTCCAGATCGACGGACCGAACGCGCTCGATGGCCGCGGCACCGGCGCAGCCACCTCGGTGACGACGCGCGACCTCGTGCACCGCTTCTACAGCAATCTGATGCAGATCGGCGGCGGCCGCAGCGACCGCTTCGCCGCCTATGCCGATTCCGGCGCGCTGACGATGGGCTACTACGACGGCAGCAATATGGCGCTGTGGCAGCTCGCGCGGCAGTACACGCTCGCCGACAACTTCTTCATGGGCGCGTTCGGCGGCTCGTTCCTCAACCATCAGTACCTGGTCTGCGGATGCATTCCCGAATACCCGAACGCCGATCGCTCGCCGGCCAAGGGCCTGATCTCGGAGGTCGACGTCGACGCCGAAGGACGCTTCCTGCGCCTCACGCCCGCTGCCGACGCGGCCAGCAGCGCGCTGGCGGGGCCACCGCGCTACAAGCGTGACGGCGCGCTGACGCCGAAGGACGCGAGCGGCACGTACCACGCCGTCAACACGATGCAGCCGCCCTACGAGCCGAGCACGATCCTGCCCGCGGCGAACGCCGACAGCCGCTACGGCGATCCGGCGCAGCCGAGCACGCTGCCGCCGCAAGCGATGCCGACCATCGCCGACCGGCTCGACGCCAGGAGCGTGTCGTGGGCCTGGTACGCCGGCGCCTGGGACCGCGCTTCGGCAGCGACGCCGGAGACGCGTCCGGGCATCTTCAAGGGCAAGGTGCAGTTCCAGACCCATCACCAGCCCTTCAACTATTACTCGAGCTTCGACCCGGTCAGCCATGGCGCGTATCGCACGGCGCACCTGCGCGACTTCGATCGCGAGTTTCTCGTCGACGCGGCCGCCGGTCGATTGCCCGCCGTCACGTTCTACAAGCCGCAGGGCAACCTGAACCAGCACGCCGGCTACGCGAACGTTGCCGACGGCGACGCGCACATCGCCCAGGTGATCGGCAAGCTGCAGCAAAGTCCGCAGTGGCCGCACATGCTGATCGTGGTGACCTACGACGAGAACGGCGGCTTCTGGGACCACGCGCCGGTACCGGTCGGCGACCGCTGGGGTCCGGGCACGCGGGTGCCGGCGATCATCGTCTCGCCGCTGGCGAAGAAGGGCTTCGTCGACAAGACGCAGTACGACACGGCGTCGATCCTTCGCTTCGCGACGCGTCGCTGGAAGCTCGAACCCTTGCCCGGGGTCGAGTTGCGCGACCGCGAGCTCGTCAGGCACGGCTCTGCGCCGATGGGCGACCTGAGCAACGCGCTCGATTCGGTGCGATGAGCGGCGCGGGCATCGAGCCGCCGTTCGCCCCGCGCGAACCCAAGGACGTCACCGTCCACGGCGACCGTCGCATCGACGACTGGTTCTGGCTGCGCAACCGCGACGACCCGCGAACGCTCGAATACCTGAAGGCGGAAAACGCGTGGGCCGATGCCTGGTTCGCACCGCACGCTGCGCTGAAGGAGACGCTCTACCAGGAGATGTTCTCGCGCATCCAGCAGGACGACGATTCGGTGCCCTACCGCAAGGACGACTGGTGGTATTCGAGCCGCACCGTCACCGGCGACCAGTACCCGCGCCACCTTCGGCGCCGTGCCATCGGCAGCGATCGCGCCTGGGACCCGGCGGGAAGCGACGAGACCCTGCTCGACCTCAACGAGATGGCGCGGGGCAAGCCTTTTCTCCGTCTCGGCGAGGCGGAGGTGAGCCGCGACGCGAACCGGCTCGCCTACACCGCCGACTTCAGCGGCGGCCGCGACTACGTGCTGCATCTCAAGGACCTCGCGACCGGCGCCCTCGACGCATGGTCGATGGCCGAGGTCGACTCGGTCGCATGGGGCAACGACAGCCGCACGCTCTACTTCGTGACCATGGACGAGGCGAAGCGGGCGAATCGCCTGTGGCGCCACGTCGTCGGTGGCGACGTGGACGATGTACTGATCCACGAGGAGGACGACGAGCTGTTCAGCATCGCCGTGGGCAAGACGCGCGATGAGCGCTTCGTCGTCGTCCACATCTCCAGCATGGATTCGTCGGAGATCCGTCTCATCGACGCCGATGCGAGTGGCGGCATCGTACCGGTGCTGCGCACGGTGTTCGCGCGCCGCGCCGACATCGAGGTCGACCTCGACCATCGCGACGGTCGATTCTTCGTCCGCATCAACGACACCGGACGCAACTTCCGCCTGGTCAGCGTCGACGCGGCGACTGCCGATCTGGCGAGCGCGGTCGAGATCATCGCCGCGCGCGACGACGTGATGCTCGACGACTTCGACCTGTTCCAGCGTCACCTCGTCGTGACCGAGCGCGTCGCCGGCAGCCTCGAGTTGCGCGTGCTCGACCTCGTGCAAGGCGGCGAGCATCGCATCGCCTTCGACGAAGCGGCCTACAGCGTGCACACCGGCGCCAATCCGGAGTTCGAGACGACGCGGCTCCGCTTCGTCTACACCTCGATGACGACGCCGGCTTCGACCTACGACTACGACCTGCTCACGCGCGAGCGGGTGCTGAGGAAGCGCCAGCCGGTCCCCGGCTACGACCCGGCCCTGTACGCGAGCGGCCGCCTGATGGCGAAGGCGACCGACGGCACCGACGTGCCGATCTCGCTGGTCTGGCGTCGCGACGCCAGGCTGCGCGGGCCGCAGCCGCTCCTGCTCTATGGCTACGGCAGCTACGGGATCCCGCTCGACCCGGGGTTCTCGCAGACGCGCGTTTCGCTGCTCGACCGCGGCGTCACCTTCGCCCTCGCCCACATTCGCGGCGGCGGAGACCTCGGCCGCACCTGGTACGAGGCCGGCAAGATGGCGAAGAAGGAAACGACCTTCACCGACTTCATCGCTTGCGCCGAGGCGTTGATCGCGCGCGGCCTGACGACGCCGCAGCAGCTCGCGATCGAGGGCGGCAGCGCTGGCGGCCTGTTGATGGGCGCGGTCGTAAATCGGCGCCCCGAGCTGTTCAAGGCGGTCGTCGCCGAGGTGCCCTTCGTCGACGTCATCAATACCATGCTCGACGAGACGCTGCCGCTCACCGCCGGCGAGTTCATCGAGTGGGGCAACCCGAAACTCGCCGAGCAGTACGCGTGGATGCGTGCCTACAGCCCCTACGACAACCTGAAGCGCGGCGCCTTCCCGGCGATGCTGGTGCGCACCGGACTCAACGACACGCAGGTGGCGTATTGGGAGCCGGCCAAGTACGTGGCGAAGCTGC
>JBDTNU010000105.1:0-10710 GCA_039933535.1 Caldimonas sp.
CCAGGTCCGCGGCCGTCGCCGGAATGTTGAAGACGACCCAGTGCCACCAGCCCGACCCGGTCGGCGCATCGGGGTCGTAGACGGTCAGCGCATAGCTCTTCGTTCCCGCTGGTGCGCCGCTCCACGACAGCGCCGGCGAAATGTTCTTGCCGCTGCAACCGAAGCCGTTGAACACCTGGGCGTCGGTCAGCATGCTGCCCGGCTTGATCGTGGGGCTGCTCAAGGTGAAGCCGGCCGCATGGGCACCGAGCGCGCATGCAAGCAGCGCGCCGGTTGCGACCAGGTTACGACGAATTGAGGCCATTGCAGCAGTCTCCGTTGTAGTGGGGGCAGGGGATGTTAGCCCGCCACGGCACGACGACGCCGCGGCTCAATCGGCGAAATCGCGCAGGAAGCGGCGCACGATCGCCAGCGTGTAGCGGCTCGCGACGTCATCCACGAAACGCATGAAATCGACGTGCGCCGAATCGTCGGCGCGGTCGGATACGGTGCGCACGACGGCGAACGGAAGGTCGAAGTCGTGGCACACCTGCGCCAGCGCGGCGCCTTCCATCTCGACCGCCAGCGCCTCGGGCAGGCGCTCGCGCAAGTCGGCGTTCTCGGCGGCGGTGGCGACGAAGCGATCGCCGCTGACGATGAGTCCGGCGTGCACCTCGGGCGCCGTGATGCCGAACGAGCCGAGCAGGGCCGCGTCGAGGCCGTCTCCTGCGTCGACGTCGTGATGATGGATCGCGGCACCGAGCACCGATCTCGCCGCATCGGCAAGCGCTGCCGACATCGCACGATCGGCGCTGAAACGGTCCTTGCCGTAGAGCGGCACCTCGTAGCGCGGAAACAGGGGCGAGGCATCCATGTCGTGCTGCAGCAGCGCATCGGCAACGACCACGTCGCCGACCCGCGCGCGCTCGTGCAAGCCACCGGCGGTGCCGGTGAAGACGGCTCGTTCGACGCCGAATTCGCCGGCAAGCAAGGTCGCCGTGGTCGCGGCGGCGACCTTGCCGATGCCCGAGAGCACGGCGACCACCTCGTGGCCGTCGAGATGGCCGACACGGAAGGCGCGGCCGGCTCGAACCACCGGCACCTTGTCCGGCATCAGTCGCAGCAGGGCGGCCAGCTCCTGATGCATCGCGCTGACGATGGCGATGCGGCTCATGAATGCACCGAGTTCGAATCCATGACGTGGAGTCTAGTTTTGTTCGCATCGGCAGCGTGAACGAGCCAGGGTCCGATCACGAGCCGGCCCGCCGATTGCCATGACTACCTCTTGTCACAGGGGCTGGTGCAGCGCGATCAAGATTCGCCCCTGCGTCGTGGGGTGCAAGCGTGCCCTGCTGCGAATGAACCAGCGCAAGGGGCCGCAATCATGATGAAGGTGCTCGATCGTCGAACCGCGATGTGGATCTGCCTGTCGGTCCTCGCCGCCTGCGGGGGTGGCGGATCCGACCCGGCTCCGGTGACCAACCTGCCGCCGACCGTCACGCTCACGGCGCCGGCCACTGGCACCACCGGGGTCGCGATCGTGCTGACCGCGACGGCCGCGGACAGCGACGACAGCGTCGCCAACGTCGAGTTCTTCGACGCGGCGACGACCAAGCTCGGCGAAGACATGACCAGCCCCTATACGTTCTCGTGGACGCCGACCACGGTCGGCGCGCACAGCCTGACCGCGCGCGCCACCGACAGCCAGGGCGCGATGACGACCAGCGCCGCGGTCGTGGTCACCGTCAGCCCGCCGGTGAGTGCCGACACCACACCGCCGACCGCCGCGCTGACCGCCCCCGCCAACCTGGCGGCCGGGCTGACCGGCACCGTCACGCTCAGTGCCACCGCGACCGACAACGTCGGCGTCGCCTCGGTCGAGTTCCAGATCGACGGCGTGCCGATCGGCACGGCCGACACGAGCGCGCCGTACGGCACGACCGTGGACACCACCCTCTACCCGTCCGGCCAGCACGTGCTGCGCGTGCGCGCCAGCGATGCGGCGGGCAACCTTTCGCCGTGGGTGACCGCCCTGGTCCAGTTCGGCGGCAACGTCACGCAGCCGAGCGGCTTCACGCGCAATGAAAGCTGGGTCACCGGCCTCAACAGCGCCACCGCATTCGCGCAGGCGCCCGACGGTCGCATGTTCGTTGCCGAGCAGGGTGGCGCGTTGCGCGTGATCAAGAACGGCGCGCTGCTCGCCACGCCGTTCGCGAGCTTCACGGTCGATTCGAGCGGCGAGCGCGGCCTGATCGGCGTCACGCTGGATCCGGCGTTCGCGACCAACGGCTTCGTCTACATCTACTCGACCCGGACCGCCGGGGGCTCGCACAACCGCATCAGCCGGCTCACCGCCAACGGCGACGTCATGGCCGCCGGAAGCGAACTCGCGTTGGTCGATCTGCCGAACCTTTCGGGAGCGACCAACCACAACGGCGGTGGCATGCACTTCGGCAGCGACGGCAAGCTCTATGTCGGCGTCGGCGAGAACGCCAACGGGCCGCAGGCCCAGAACCTGAGCCTGCCCTTCGGCAAGCTGCTGCGCTTCAATGCCGACGGCACGATCCCGACCGACAACCCCTTCTTCGCGACCCAGACCGGCATCGCGCGCGCGATCTGGGCCTACGGCCTGCGCAATCCCTACACATTCGCGGTCCAGCCGGGCACCGGCCTGATCCACATCAACGACGTGGGCCAGGACACCTGGGAGGAGATCAACGTCGGCACGCGCGGCGCGAACTACGGCTGGCCCAATTCGGAAGGTCCGGACAACGTCGGCGCCGGCATCTCCGGTCCCCTCTTCACTTACAAGCACAGCGCGGCGAGCCCGGCTGGCTCGGGCCCGGGCGGATTCTTCACCGGCTTCGCCATCGCGGGCGGCGACTTCTACCCGAGCGCCGGCGCATTTCCCGTCGGCTACCGCGACCAGTACTACTTCGCGGACTACGTGAGCCAGTTCGTCGGCCGCGTCGACCTGGTCAACGGCAACGCCGCCTACGCATTCGCCCGCCTGTCGAGCTCCCCGGTCGACCTTCGCGTCGGCAACGACGGCGCGGTCTACGTGCTCACGCGCAGCAACGTGACGAAGATCAGCGCGCCCTGACCAGGCGCGCTCAGATCCTGCGCCAGACGCTCGCGAGCCAGGGCTGCCGGTCGCGCGGCAGCCCGGCCGGGCGGTAGTAGTGCTCCAGCTCTTCGAAGCCGGCCGCGGCGAGGTGGCGACGCCATGTCGGCAGGTCGTGATAGCTGCCGTAACGCCCGCTGTTCCATCCCTCCTGGCCTTCGCCGCGCGGGTTCGAGCTGAACAACGTGCCGCCCGCCTTGAGCGTCGCGTGCAACTCGCCCAGCACACGCGGCAGCTCCGAGCTCGGCACATGGAACAGCACGGCGTTGGCGAACACACCGTCGAAACGCGCAGGCGGCAAGTCCAGCGCGAGCAGGTTCTGCTGCCACACACTGCAGCCGCTGTGCGTGCGCGCCATCGCCGCGAACGGCGCCGAGCCTTCGAGACCGACGCTCTCGTGGCCGAGTTCGGCAAAGGTCTTGAGGTCGCGGCCGGGGCCGCAGCCGAGGTCGAGGATCGCGAACGGGCCGGGCCCTTGCAGATGGCGCAGGAGCGCGTCGATGTTCTGGCTCACATCGTGGTCGCGCGTGCCTTGCCAGAAATCCTCGGCCCGTTCGCTGTAGTGAGCCAGCGTCCCGGCAGCGATGCGGTCGAGCTCCTCGCGGCGGGTGGGCATCGCCGCATCCTCGCGTATCGGGTGTTCGCTCACGCGACGGGCCCGAGCGGTTTCAGGCTGCCGAGCAATGTCGGAATCAGCTCGCTCACCGTCGGGTGGATATGCATCGCGCGCTCGATCACCTTGTACGACGCGTCGGCGGCCATCACGTCGAGGATCGAATGGACGATCTCGTCTCCCTCGATGCAGAGCAGCGCCGCGCCGAGGATGCGCTCGCTCTCGGCGTCCACCAGCACCTTCATGAAGCCCTGCGTCTCGCCGCGCTCCCTGGCACGCCCGACCCGCGTCATCGGCATGACGCCGACCAGGGCAGGCTTGCCGCGCGCGCGAACTTCGGCCTCGCTCATGCCGACTCGTCCGAGCGGCGGATCGGTGAAGAGCGCGTACGCCGTGATGCGGTCGCTGACCCGGCGCTTGTCGCCGTCGAGCAGGTTGCCGGAAACGATCTGGAAGTCGTTGTACGAGGTGTGCGTGAACGCGCCCTTGCCGTTCGCGTCACCCATCGCCCAGACACCCGGCACGCTGGTGCGCAGCTCGTCGTCGACGGCGATGTAGCCGCGCGCGTCGGTCTTGATGCCCGCCTTGTCGAGGCCGAGGTCGTCGGTGTTCGGGCGCCGGCCCACAGCAGCCAGCAGGTGGCTGCCGGCGAGCTCGTGCGCGCCAGCGCTTGTGTCGAACGCGACCCGTACGCCTTTGCCGCCCGCGCCGGGACTGACCGTGGCGCTCTTCACCGAGAAGTGGAAGCTCACGCCTTCGCGCTCGAGGATCTGCTGCATCTCGCGCGAGACCTCGCGGTCTTCACGGCCGATCAGCCGGTCGCCGTACTCGATGACGGTCACGCGCGAGCCGAAGCGGCGGTACATCTGCGCGAACTCGAGACCGATGTAGCTGCCGCCGGCGACGATCAGGTGCTCGGGCAGCGTGTCGATGGCCATCATCGAGGTGTTGGTGAGCACCGGCACGTCGTTGATCCCCTGCCAGGTGGGCAGGACCGCGCGGCCGCCGACGTTGATGAAGATCTTGGGCGCCGAGAGCGTCTCGCTCTTGACCTCGACCGAGTTCGGTCCGCTGAAGCGGGCGTGGCCCCAGATCAAGGTCAGGTTGGCGGTGCCGGCGATCCACTTGGCCAGGCCTTCGACAGACTCCGCGACGACGCCGTCCTTGCGTGCCTTGACGGCCTTCATGTCGACGCTGACCGCGCCGCCGATGACGACGCCGTAGTCGCCGGCGCGCCGCGCGACGCGCGCGGTGCGGGCGCTCGCGACCAAGGTCTTGGTCGGGATGCAGCCGTCGTTGACGCAGGTTCCGCCGAGGTGTTCGCGCTCGATCAGCGCCGTCTTCAGTCCGGCCTTGGCCAGCCGCACCGCGAGAAAGGGGCCGGACTGGCCGCTGCCGATCACGATCGCGTCGTACGAGGTCGTCATGTTGTCTCCATCTGGAAAGAGCGGCCGGAAGGAGCGACCGCGCAAAATGCCGCGATGGCGCCGCGCCGTCCTGCCCTACGCTACAACGTCTATGTCGTCGAACTCGATGATCGGGTCTGGAACGAGCCGCGATTTCGCAAAGCCAATCCCGATCATGTGATCGGCAAGCCCCTGGTCTATGTCGGCATGACCGGCCTCGATCCGGACTTGCGCTTCGACCGGCACAAGGCCGACATCCAGGCCAATCGTTATGTTCGCGACTTCGGCCTGCGCCTGCTGCCCCGACTCTACGAGGTCTACAACCCGATGCCGTATGCGGCGGCGTGCGAGATGGAAGTCGAGCTGGCGATCGGCTTCCGCGAGGCTGGCTACGCCGTCTGGCAGGCGTAGCGCTCGACGGGTAGGTCGCGTCCGACGCGGCGACGCGTTGGCGTCGGGGCCGTGCGCGCGCGCTCCATCCGTGGGCACCGCCTGCGCTGCGGAGGAGACTTCCGCATCCATTCCTCCGCTGGAGAAAGACATGAACACCATTGCCCGTTTCGTTTTCGCCGCCGCCGCGATCAGCGCTTGCGCAGCCGCCGTTGCGCAGCCGTACAGCCAGAGCGACCAGGAGCGTCGCGAGAGAAATCGCGAGGAAGTGATGGCGAAGTACGGCGAGCCGATGAGCGCCGACCGCCCGGTCGAGCGGCACACGACCCTGCGCGAGAAGTCGCACCGGATGGCTGAAACGACCCGCGAAAAGACGCACCACGCCGCCGAATCCACGCGCGAGTTCACGCATCGCCAGGCGCAGAAGATGCGGAACTTCGGTGAAAGGCAGAACGAACGCTTCGGCAAGGCGCCGGCGCAAGCGCCCGAGAAGACCGGGCAGTAGGCCCGGCAGGACTAGCCGAGAACGACCCACGTCGGCGCGTGGTCGCTCGGCTTTTCCTTGGCGCGAACAGCCTTGTCGACACCGGCTTGCTGGAGTCGCTTTGCAGCGGGCGCATTGAGCAGCAGGTGGTCGATGCGCAGGCCGGCGTCGCGGGCGAAGCGGTTGCGAAAGAAGTCCCAGAAGGTGTAGATCGCCTTGTCGGGATGAAGGTGGTGGATGGCGTCGGTCCATCCTTGCGAAAGCATCCGGCGATAGGCGTCTCGTGTTTCCGGCTGCAACAGCGCATCGTTCTTCCACGACGTCGGCGAGTAGATGTCGGCGACGCCGTCGGTCGCGACGACGTTGTAGTCACCGATGAGCAGCACCGGCCCGGCGTTGTCGATGAGGGTCGCCGCGTGCTCGATCAAGCGCTGGAACCAGGCGAGCTTGTAGTCGAACTTCGGTCCCGGTTGGGGATTGCCGTTCGGCAGGTAGATCGAGGCGACGATGAGGCCGTGCACGGACGCTTCGAGATACCGGCTGTGCGTGTCGTCCGGGTCGCCGGGCAGGCCACGACGACGCTCGGTCAGGTCGCTGCCTGCGCGCGCCAGGACCGCGACGCCGTTGAAGCCCTTCTGGCCATGCCAGATGGCCTGGTAACCGGCGCCTTCGATCGCTTCGCGCGGAAAGGTCTCGTCCGAGGTCTTGATCTCCTGAAGGCAGGCGACGTCGGGACGCGCTTCTTCCAGCCATTCGAGCAGGCGCGGCAGCCGGCTGCTGATGCCGTTGACATTGAAGGTGGCGATCTTCATGAGGTGGGACTCGTGGCTGTTTCCAAGCATAGCCGCGCGCGACCTCTGGCGCGGGCGCTGAACTCAGGCGGCGGGCAAGAGGCGCGCGAATCCCGACTCGATCGACGTCACGTCCTTGGGCCGCACGACCCGGGTGACTTCGTGGCCGTCGTTCAGGAAGACCAGCGTCGGCCAGAGCTTGACACCGAAGCTGCGACCCAGGCGACGCCCGCTGCCGTCTTCGATCTTGACGTGGCGAACCTGCGGATGCGCGGCCAAGGCCTCGGCGATGTACGGTTGCGCGGCGCGGCAGTGGCCGCACCACGAGGTGCCGAACTCGAGCAAAGTGGGCCCGGCGAGCGCGTCGATCTCGGCGCGCCGCGGCTCAGGCTCGGTGACGTCTCGATCCAGTCCCATCCCATTCCCCGTCTCTTGTCCTCATCGCGGGCGTTCTCGCAGTCGGCGCTTGACGCGATTCTGGCCGAGGCGGCGACGTGTCTAGGGGCGCGGGATCGGCTTGGGCTTTCCGGTGGCGTCGTCGAGCGGACCGGTCACGACCTCGGAGATCGATTTGCCGATTGAATCGGCAACGCTTTCGTCGCGTGGTGTGACCGGCGGGTGACGCCAGGGTTCGGCGTCGTCGTCCCATTTGCGATTGGCGTCGGGCGGGTTGTTTGCTGGAGGCTTTGTCATGGATAGGAATTCCGGGGGCTTTTCGGGCGTGGGCAGCAATCGGCGTTCCCACGTTCGGTCTCGGTCACGCATGTCCCACGTGGCCGCGAGGATCGCCATCGTCGCAGCCGTGCTGGTGGCGATCGCATTGGCATCGCAGCCCTGGTGGCTCGGACCGCTGCTGGGCGCGCAGCTGAGCAAGACAGCGGGCCGCGAAGTGCATTTCGATTCGGTCCGCGTCGGACTCACCCTTTCGCTCGCGCCCATCGTCGTCATGCGTGGCGTGCGCATCGCCAACGCGCCCTGGGCCGACACGAGCCGGCCATTCGCGGCACTCGAGGAAGTCGTGTTCCAGTTTTCCTGGCGACGCTTCGAGGATCGCTGGGTCGTCTCGCACATGATTCTTCGCGACGGCGAGGTCAACCTCGCGCGCCAGGCCGATGGCCTGCGCAACTGGCGGCTGCGCGATCCAGAAGACCGCGGCCCAGGCCACTACTGGTTCTGCGCGCTGGAGCCGCACCGCGCGACGCTGCGTCTCGACAATGGCGGCATCGACCTGCACCTGCACACCAGCGCGAGCGACATCGCGCCCGAGGCTTCGGCCTCGACGCCCGCCGAGACGCTTGTCAACCGCATCGATTTCGACGGCGCATTTCGCGAGCTCGCATTCAAGGGCAGCGTCGCGACCGGCCCGGTGCTGACCTTCCTCGAGACCGATCGGTGGTTTCCCGTGCGCGGCTCCGCCGAGATCGAAGGCGCGCGACTCGAGGTCGATGGCCGCACCGCCGACATCTTTCGCGCCACGCAGATCGACGCCCAGGCCACGCTGAGCGGCAAGTCGCTCGCGGCGCTGCGTCCCTTCGTCGGCGACCGCTACGCGGAGCCGCGGGCCTTTCGCGCCGAGGGTCATCTGACGAGCGGCGACAGGAAATACGCCCTCAGCGCAGCACATGCGCGTATCGGCGCTACCGACCTCGACGGAGATCTCGCCTGGTCGGGCAAGGGCGAGCGCCGGACCGTGAGCGCCGCGTTGCGCAGCGACTCGACCGATCTCGGCGACCTGCTCTGGCTGGCAGGTCGCGGCTCGCCCGGCGCACTCAAGGCGGACCGCGCCGCCGCGGCGAAACCTGCGCATGCCAGCGACCGCGACGCTTTCGCCAGTGCACGCGATCTCGATGCCGACGTGAGCTTCGATGCGCGTCGCTTTCGCGTCGCGGCCGTGCCGGCAGTGCAAAGCCTGAAGCTGAAGGCCGTGCTGGCCGACGGCGCACTCGCCGTCTCGAACCTCGATGTCGGCTGGGCCGGCGGCCACTCGACCGGCACGCTGGCACTCGATCTTCGCCAGCATCCGGCACTCGCCGAAGCGGCCATCGAGACCCGGGGCGTCCAGGTCGAGACCTTGTTCGCGGGTCGGGACGAGAAGCATCGAATCACCGGCACCGTGCAAAGCCGGCTCGCCCTGAAGGCGGCCGGCGACAACGCCCATGCGTTGCGCGCGAGTGCCACCGGAACGATCTCCGCTGGCCTTGCTGCGGGAACGATTCCAAGCATGCTCGACGCCCTGATGGGCCTCGAAGGCGGCAAGGTGATGCGCACCCTGCTGAGCGGCACGGAAGCGCTGTCATTGCCTTGCGCCGCAGTGGTTGCCGATGTCGGCAAGGGCAACGCGCGCATCCGCAGCCTCGTCGTCGACAGCGCCAACACCAGGATTACCGGCAGCGGAACGATCAACCTGCTCGACTACGCGATCGATCTGACCGTGACTCCGGAGCCCAAGCGGCCGGGCTTGTTCGAGTTGCGCAAGTCGATCCGCCTGTCCGGTCACCTGCCCAAGCCCGAGCGGGCCCTGGTCGATCGCGTGGCGCCGCTGGAAGGCGCCGGATGCGAGGCCAAGCCCTGACGCTAACGTCGCATCAGCGTGCTCTTGCCGAACAGGCTCTCGATCAGGTCGACGGCGATCTCCGCGGTGCGGTTCCTGACATCGAGCGCGGGGTTCAGCTCCATCACGTCGAGCGAGGCGAGCGCGCCGGTGTCGGCGATCATCTCCATGCAGAGCTGCGCTTCGCGGTAGGTCGGCCCCCCCTTGACGGTGGTGCCGACGCCGGGCGCGATGTCGGCGTCGAGGAAATCGACGTCGAAGCTGACGTGCAGGTGGGTGTTGGCGTCGATCGTCGCCAGCGCCAGCTCCATCGTGTGGCGCATGCCCATCTCGTCGATGTAGCGCATGTCGAAGACCTCGAGGCCGGCTTCGTGCACGAGGCGCTTCTCGCCGGCGTCGACGCTGCGAATGCCGATCTGACGGATCCACTTCGCGCTGATCGCCGGCACCTTGCCGCCGATCTCGACCAGCTCCTTCGGGCCGATGCCGCAAAGGCAGGCGACCGGCATGCCGTGGATGTTGCCGCTCGGCGTGAGCGCGCTGGTGTTGAAGTCGGCATGGGCGTCGAGCCAGAGCACGCGCAGCTTCCTGTTCGATTCGCGGCAATGCCGCGCCACCGCGCTGATCGAGCCGATGCCCAGGCAGTGGTCGCCGCCGAGGAGAAGCGGCATGCGGCCTTCGACGAGCTCGGCGTACACCGCGTCGTGGACGTTGCGATTCCATTCGGCGACGGCGTCGAGGTGGCGGTAGCCGGCTTCGGGCGGCTTCCACGGGTTCGGCGGTCCGCTCAGGTTGCCGCGATCGAGCACCTCGAGGCCGTGGCTTTCGAGCACCGGGCCGATGTTGGCGACGCGCAGCGCCTCGGGGCCCATGCTCGAGCCGCGCGCGCCGGCACCGATGTCGGTGGGCGCGCCGATCAGGCTGATGCGGCGAAGCGCCGTCATACGTCGACGGCGAATTCGCCCGTCGCCGTGTCGGGCAGATCGAATCCGTATTCCTGGGTCAGCCTCTCCCACGCTTCCTCGGCGGTCTCGACGAAGTGGAACAGCTTCAAGTCGTTCGCCGAGATCATGCCGGTCTCGACGAGCAGGTCGAAGTTGATCAGGCGGGTCCAGAACTCGCGCCCGAACAGCAGGATCGGTCGCATCCGCGACTTGCCGGTCTGCACCAGGGTCAGCACCTCGAACATCTCGTCGAGCGTGCCGAAGCCGCCGGGAAAGCACACCAGCGCGATCGCGCGCATCAGGAAGTGCATCTTGCGCAGCGCGAAGTAGTGGAACTGGAAGCACAGCTCGGGCGTGATGTAGCGGTTGGGCGCCTGCTCGTGCGAGAGCACGATGTTGAGGCCGACGCTCTTGCCGCCGACCTCGAA
>JBDTNU010000106.1:0-10661 GCA_039933535.1 Caldimonas sp.
CAGCACCAGACCAAGCCGCGCTGCAACGAGGACTTCATCGACCGCGACGGGCTCGCCCTGCGTGCCGTGGTCTGCGTGCGCGCGTACAAGAAATTGCCGCAGCTCTACGACGTCTCGGTGCTCGTGGCCACGCTCGACCAGAACGAGGGCGGCGTGCAGGGCCGCTTCGACGCGCAAGGGGTGAGCTTTGCCAATGCGCAGCGACTCGCCCATCACTACCTGGACGCATACCGATGGGTCCGCTAGTGCGCGTCGTCGCCGAGTCCGAGCCCGAGTCCGCCGCCTCGATGCCGGGCGAAGCCGCTCCGCCGCCGCCCGGCATGGCCCTGCTCGAGGCGATCGACCGCGACGGCCTGGTGCGACAGGCGTGGCGGATCGAGCGCTGGCCGGCGACGATCGGTCGCGCCCTCGACAACGACGTCGTGCTGACCGAGCCGCACGTCGCCGCGCACCACGCGACGATCGACCTCGTGGCTTCGGCCGATGGCGCCGCGACCTCGACGATCGTCGTCAGCGCCGGTGCGACCCAGAACGGCCTGGCCGTCGCGCACCAGCGCATCGCCGGCGGCGAATCGAAGACCTTTGCCGACACCGGTCGCGACCTCGATCTGCACATCGGCCGCACGGCCCTGCGCCTGCGCCTGCCCGGCCACGCGCTCCCGCCCGAGCAACCGCTCGCGCCCATGCTGTCGCGCGAGTTGCGCTGGCTGCCGACCGCGGCCCTGGCGCTGGTCGCGATCGTCGCGGTCATGGTCAACACCTACATCGACACCGATCCCGACGGCGTGGGCCGCGCCATCGGCACCGCGGTGCTCGGCACGCTGATGGTGGCGGCGCTCTGGTGCGGGTTCTGGGCGCTGCTGTCGAAGATCTTCGCGCGCCAGAGCAGCTTCGGCTGGCACGTGCGCGTGTTCGTGATCGCCAGCCTGGCCGGCGTCGTGCTCGGCGTCGTGCCGCCGCTCCTGGCGTTTGCGTTCTCGTGGCCCTGGGTCACCGACTTCAGCTTCGTCGCGATCTATGCAACGATCGCCGCGACGATCTATTTCCACCTGCTCGCGGTGGAGCCAGGCCGCCAGCGCCTGATGCGCGCCGTCGCACTCACCGGCTTCGCTGCCGGCGTTGCGTTGCAGCTCTGGTTCAACGTGCAGCGCACCGGCCGGCCGGGCGAAGAGCTCTACATGAATCACCTGTTTCCGCCGCAGTTGCGCCTGGCCAAGCCGGTATCGGTCGATCGATTCGTCGAGGGCCTGGCGCCCTTGCAGGCGATCCTCGACAAGAAGGCCAAGGAACAGACCGGCACCGACGGCGATTCACGCAGCGGTGGCGACGATGACGAGTGACGTGACCGGCTCTTCCCGAAGCGTGCTCGTCACCGGCGGCAGCCGCGGCATCGGCGCGGCGACCAGCCTGCTCTGCGCGGCGCGCGGGTGGGCCGTGGCCGTCAACTACACGAGCGATGCGGCAGCCGCCGAACGCGTCGTCGCGGCGATCCGTGCCGGCGGCGGCCAGCCCATCACCGTGCAGGCCGACGTGGCCAGCGACGCCGACGTGATCGCGATGTTCGCTCGCATCGATGCCGAACTGCCGCCCTTGATCGGGCTGGTCAACAACGCCGGCGTCGTCGATCTCGCGTCTCGTGTCGACGCGATGTCGCAGGCGCGCCTGCAACGCATGTTCGCGATCAACGTGTTCGGCAGCTTCTTCTGCGCGCGAGAAGCGATCCGGCGCACGACGACCCGCCCCGCCGAAGGCGCGCGCCACGCGGCCGGTGCGCACGACGGCGGCGCGATCGTCAACGTCTCGTCGGCCGCCGCCAAGCTCGGCGGCCCGGGCCAGTACGTCGACTACGCAGCCGCCAAGGGCGCGATCGAGAGTTTCACGATCGGCCTGGCCAAGGAACTGGCAGCCGAAGGCATCCGCGTCAACGCGGTTCGGCCCGGCATCATCGAGACCGAGATCCACGCCTCCGGCGGCGCGCCCGACCGGGTCGGGCAGATGGCAGCGCAGTTGCCGATGAAGCGCGCCGGCACGGCCGAAGAGGTCGGCGAGGCGATCGTGTGGCTGCTCTCCGACGCGTCGAGCTACACCACCGGCTCGGTCGTCGAAGTGACCGGAGGCCGCTGAACGCTCTCAGGCCGCCACGGCCATCGACTTCAGCGCATCGAGCAGGGCGGTCGCGGCCGTTTTCTCCGCGGCGCTGGCAATGCCGAGATAGGGCTCCAGCGTGAAGCGCGCCTCCGAGTGCACCGAGTCCCACATGCCGGGGGCAGGAACGCGCGCCTTCAGGTTCTCGAACGCACCGACCAGCTCCGGCGCGTCGCCGGCCAGGCGCTGTGCAGCCAGCGCGATGAGCAGGCGCAGCTCGATCTCTCCGACCACGGCCCAGAAGTCGGGCCGATCGTTGGCAGCACGCGCCAGGGATTCGCGAACCGCGTCGATGCGATCGAGGGCCAGCTCGGTGGGTCGCCGCTCGAGGAAGGCCAGGCGCAGTTCGGCGCTGATGCCGTTCTTGGCCGAATAGAACAGGTTGTCGGCGTTGCTCTGGCGCGCCATCCGTTCGGCATTTCCGTAGTGGAATGCCATCGCCCGCAAGGCGCTCAGGCGATCGCTGCTCGCGGCAGCGGCGCGACGCCGCCGTCCCTTGTCGGTGACGGGTGAAGCATGGTCCGCGGCGCGGCCTTCGATCATCACCAGCCGCTTGTAGGCAGAGCCGAGCAAGGCTTCCCGCTCGATCGTCGGCTGCATCTCGACCAGCCGCTTGAGACGGTCGATCGCCTCTTCCACATCGTGTCGTCCGCGCACCGCATCGGCGCTGGCCTCGCCGCGTCGCGCCAGCTGGTCGCCGAGCTGCTCGGCGGCGCGGAACGAGGCGCTGCCATCGTCGGCGCGCACGGCCGCGCGATACCAGTCGATCGCCTTGTCGAGATCGCGCACGTCGGCAAAGGCCAGGCCGAATGCTTCGGCGACTGCGCCCATGCCGCCCCAGAGCGGCGCGAACTTCGCTTCCAGAAAGCGCAGCTTGTCGCGCTGCGCCTGCAGCGATGCGCCGCTCTTCGCGTCGTCGCCGAAGCGCATCCGGATCGAGATCGTCTCGAGCGCCAGGGCCAGCGCCGGTGCCGAGGAGACCGCCGCGAACTCGTCGCCCGGCGATGTCGCCACGCCGTACGAATCGCCGCCGCCGCGCCGCCAGGTCCAGCCTGGATCGCCATAGCACTGGTAGGCGGCCCAGGTGTTGCCGGTGCTGCTGGCGCGCCAGGCCGCGCCGCGCGCCGCGGCCACCGCATCGATGAAACGGCCGCCGGACAAGAGCGCGTCGTAGAACGTGGTCGCGAAGATCGCGGCCGGCTCGTCCTCGACCGCCCAACCGGCGGCGACGACGCAGCGCACGCCGATCTCGATCAGCGCTTCGGCGATGTTGGCGGCGAACTCGGCGCGATCGAACGGCGCCAGGGCGGTCTTCGCGTCGCGACCCGCGAGATGGCAGCAGTTGAGGAACACCAGCTCGGGCACGATCCGCATCGCCTGAACTTCGGCAGCGCCGAGAAAGGTGTTGCCCGAGAGAACCACGCCGCCCTTGGCACCCGGCGCGCCATGGCCGGCGATATGGATGACGCGATAAGAGCGCTCGAAGAGGGCGTTGATGATGTTGCGCGCGTCGTCGTCGCCGCTGATCAGCGCGCGGACGTGCGCCGCGTCGAGGCCGGTCTCGCCGCTCGTCAGCCGCGCGACCACGGCGATCGCTTCCTCGCGCGCACCCGGCAGAGGTGGATACAGAGTCTCGTCGACCAGCGGCGCGCCGATGACGAGCACGCTGCCGTCGGCGTCGGCGTCCGACACCTGGGCCCGGAACTCGTTGGTGCGGAGCTTGCGGAGCAGCTTGCAGCGGATCGCCCACGGCCGCGGGTCGCCGCCGCCCGCGACGCGCGAGCCGGGCGTGTCGAGCAGCTCCCACGGGATGGCGGCGGTGCCGGTGTCGAGCTCGAGCACCATCTCGCTGGTGCCGCCGAGGAAAGGCTCCATCTCGACCGGCACCAGCAGGTCGAACAGGGTGCGGCCGATCTGCGCATCGCGGTTGGCATCGTTCGAGGCCTTGGCGATCAGCTCGCGTACCAGCGTGCCTTGCGTCTGCTGCGCGCGCACTTCGGCGCGCGCGCGCCGCGTGTCGAGGTTGTAGGTGATCGTGGGCTCGCCATCGCTGCGCTGGCTGGTCACGACGCTGACCAGGTCGTAGGCCGCGCCGCGATAGCTCGGGTCGAGCGAACGGCGCAAGGCCCCCGCGCCGGCCTCGACCGGCCCGACCACCTTCAGCTGGTTCGACGCCGCAGTCGACTGCACCTGCAGCGCTCGCCACGCATCGCTCGCCCGGTCGAGGTAGAGCTCGACCAGGATCAGCCGGCCGATCTGCGGCCAGCCGTTCTCGCGTAGCTTGAGGTTGGCCACGTAGGCGCCCTGAGCGATGGCCTGCGCGGAGGCGCCCGCGCTGATGCCGGTGCCGCCGCTGCCGATCAGGGTGGCCGCGAGCTCGAACTCGGCCGGCGCGCCTGCCGCCTGTTCCGCGAGCCGCTGCGCATAGGCGATCGCCGCCTGCCGCACGGTCCAGGCGAGATCGACGGCGCGCAGCTTGCCTTCTTCGCCGAGCCCGGCGACGACGACGGCGAGCGGCCGCGCCATCGCCAGCACGTTGTCCGGGTCCTGGCGCACGTTGCCGAAGATCTGGTGCGTGCCGGCCGCGTCGGGATAGAGGCCGGCGGCGAGCGACTTGCTCATCGCCCTCGCGACCAGGCGATCGACGACCGACTCGGTGCCGGTCAGGATGATCGAGCGGTAGTGGCCGACCAGCAGCGGCTGGTGCACGAACTTGAGATCGGCGTTGAGCACCGAGACGTGCAGGGCAGGACTGGTGCGCTTGTCGTCGCCGACGGTTCGCGTCAAGGTGCCCAGCACGTCGCTGGGACTCGAAGGCGGCTCCGATCCGAGCATGCCGTGCGACGGGCGGCTGCGTGCGACCGACGACGAGGCATCGCCTGCGCCGGTGGCTGCGGCGATACCGGCGCCACGCGTGCCCAGGGCTGCCGCATCGAGTGGCTCGAGCAGCGTGGTCTCGCCGTTGACCAGCAGCTCGAGGAACGCGGGAAATGCGCTCGTCCTGCTCGGCAGATCGCCGTGCACGGCGTCGAGCTTCCAGGTGCGCACGCCCGGCAGCAGCGCGCAGGCGAGCGGCACCCGGCCGTCGCCGCCGCCTTGCGCGTCGAGATATTCGAGGCCGGCGTCGCCCATCGTGAAACCCGCGGGCGTGAACGCGGCGTGGCCGACCACCAGCAGCATCTTGCGTGCGTCGGCGCCGAGCGCGGCCGCCTGCGCATCGAGACGCCGGCGCAGCTTGACCGCCTGGTCGAGCACGTCCTGCGGCGGCGCGCCCCACTGGTAGAGGGTTTGCTGCACGCCCTCGACGTGCCAGGTGCTGCGCTCGCGCAACCTGGCGATATCGTCGTCGGCGAGCTTTTGCCAGCTCTCGGCGCGATCGAGCCGCAGCAGCGGGTCGAGCAGCGAGGCCTGCAGTTGCATGAAGCCCGGCATGCCGGCCATCGTCGATCGCGCGCCGCGGTTGTCGAACAGCGAGCCGAATGCGGCGAGCGCATTGCCGAAGGTGTCGTCGCCGGAGAGCGTCTGCATCGGCGACCACGAGCCGCCGTTCGGCGTGCCGAGCATGAGCAGCCGTGCGCCGTCGCGCGCCAGCATGCGCTGCCAGGTGTCGGGCTTCTCGAGCGCCATGGTGCGCGCCACCAGGCCGCCCATCGAATGGGCGACGATGCGCACCGGCTGCTGGCTCGCGGCACGCGCGGCGAGCGCGGCGTCGACCGCGTCGCCGAGACGCCGCGCTTCGTCTTCGATCGGCCGGCGCCAGTCGAAGGCGAACGGAATCACCTCGTGGGTTTCGGCGAGGCGCTCGATCAGGTCGCCGTAGACGCTGCCGATCGGGCCGTCGGGCACGACGCGCGATGCGCCATCGGAATTCCAGGCCAGGCCTTGCAGGCTGTTGACGAAGCGAAAGCCGAGCCAGATCCGCTTGCCGTCGAGCGCGAGGTTGGAGCCGAGGATGCCGGGAATGACGAACACCGCGGGCCGCTCCGCTGCCTTGCCGTCATCGCCCGCGTCGACGCCGCGCGAGGCCGCGACGGCTTTGGCGGCGCGCGTGCCGCTCGCGTCTTCGCCGGCCCAGGACAGCGGGCCGATGGTCGCGAAGTCGGCCGGCGTGTCGTCGCACAGCGCGCTCGCGATCGCCTCCACGGTCAGGTCGTTGCTGAAGTAGTTGAAGTGCGACACCTTGCCGCCGCGGTCGAGCAGGAAGCTCGCGCCGCTGCCGCTGGCCGTGGGCGCGCGCGGCGCGCCGCCGTACATCGAGCGGGTCTGCACGACCAGGTCGTTGTCGGTCCAGTAGAAGGCATCGGAGAGCAGTGTCTTGACCCACGCACCGATCGAGTCGCCCTGCATGTCGCCGGCGACCACGCGCAGCTCGCCGGCGATCGCTTCGGGCGCGCCGTTCAGCCACGCGACAACGGGACTCTCGGGCGTCATCGCCTCGAGGCCGGGCATCTCGCCCGGGTCGGCGCGACGGCGCGCCACTTCGTGCAGGAAGTCGACCAGCACCGGCGCCACCGGGATGCTTGCCAGCTCGAGGCACCAGCTCAGGATCGACAGGTAGGCGTCGAGCCGCTTCGACGCGAGCAGCGTGCCGCGCGCAGGACAGGCGACGCGCACGACGCGCTCGACGCGCAGCCCCTTGGCCTGCGCTTCCCTGACCAGCGCGCGCAGGTCGCTGCGATGCTGCGCATAGCGGGCATCGGCAAACAGCGCGAGCACCTCGTCGGTCAGCGCGCCGCCGCCGCATGCGCGCGCCAGCACTTCCGCGACCAGGCCGCCGCGCGAATGCGTGAGAAGGTGCAGGCGTGCGCCTGCGGGCAGGGCGCGAACGAGCGTCAGCGCGTTGCCGATCGGGCTGACGCCGAGGGTCGGATGGTCGAGCGCATAGACGCGATTCGAATAGCGCGAGAACAGCCCGCGCACGACCGCGTTGTGCTGGGTCCAGAGCTTGCCGAAGGTGCCCGGTGCATCGCTGAACGTGCCGTGGATGAGCACCAGCATCGGACCGCCGTCGCCGGCTGCGGGCACGGCGTCGAGCTTTCGTCCGCTGCCCTTGAGCGGCTCGAGCGCCTCGGTGCCGAGCTGGTAGACGCCGGCCTCGACCTGACCGTCGACCTTCTTCGTCACCGCCGCGGCCACCAGCGTCGCGGCGGGATCCTTGACCAGCCCGGTGACGACGTGAAAGCCAGTCAGCAGCGCCTGTCCCATCCAGCCGCTGGCCGCGCCGCGCGTGGCCTGCGCTTCGAGGCCCGGCCAGCCGAGCTGGGCCGGTACGGCGATCTCGTTCGGCGCCATGCCGGCGCCGATGGGCGCGCCGCGGGTCGGCGCCCCGGCCTGCGCGCGCATGAGGTCGCGTGCGTCTTCGGGATGCAAGACCAGCGTCGGCCCGTTGGCGATCGCGAACACGACGACATCTTCGCCAGGCCGCGCCGTGACGCGCACCGGCTCGCCGCCCGCGCGCGTCGTACCGACCCGGACCGACGCCTTGACGCTGCCACGCGTGGCGCTACGGCCCGGCACGTCCGCGTCGGCCTGGCCGGGAATGATGAAGACGATGTCGTGGCTGGCGGCCACGCTCGCTTGCTCGCGCACTGCCACCGGTCAGACCGTGAACGGCTCTTGGGTCAGGAACGTGCCAGCGCTGCCGAGCGTGAACAGATTGGGCGTCTGCGTCGCCGGCATGCGCGCCTTGACTCGCGCATGGAAGCTCGCATAGCCGCCCTTGAACGCTCCCTGGTTCCAGACCTTGAGCAGCTGTTCGGTGAACGCGCCGTTGTGGTCGCCATCCATCGAGGTCTGGTTGTCCTGGCAGCCCGAGATCAGGATCAGCGATGCTTCGAACTTGTCGGCGATGGCCGAGAGCCGGCCGCTCACTGCCACCTGGGCCAATGCGTTGTCGGGATCGACGACCGGCTTGCCGGCGGCTGCCGCAACGTCTCTTTGCAGCTTGTCGTAGAAGGCCTGGTGCTCTCGGTAGGTTCGCATCGCCACCGCAACCGGCATGTCTTTCGGCCGTTGCGTCGGATTCGCGGGCGGCGGTATGACCATCTCGCGCGTCACGGTGCCGCTGTGGCAACTGTCGGAGAGCACGAGGATGCGCACACCTGCCTTGAACTTGCCCAGCTCGGCATAGAGCTCGTCGTCGATGAGCTGGCCGTCGAACAGGCACCAGGTCTCGTCTTTCTTGTCGGCCTCGTCGCCGTTCACGTCGGGCACCTGGCCACCGTGACCCGAGTAGGTGAGGAAGAAGAAGTCGCCGCCTTGCAGCGCCTTGGCGGCCGCACGCATCGCCGCCAGCGCGGCCGATCGGGTCGCCTTCTTCGTGATCAGCACGGTCGCCTTCATGCCTTGCTTCCTGGCGATCGCGGCCATGTCGTGGGCGTCGAATTCGCACGCCGCGAGCGGCCCGTCCCAGCCGCCGTAGGCAGCGCCGCTGACCCCGTTCAGGCCGATGTGCACGGACAAGGCTTTCTTCTTTCGTGGCTTCGCAGCTGCGGACTTGGCGGATGTCTTGGCGGCCATGGTCGGTGTCTCCTGAAGATGGACGGCGTGGCGAATTTCCTGATGCCGACAGAGGCGGATCATCCCCTGCGCCGCAGTCGTCGGCAAGGCACTCGGCCGCCTCCGCGGGCGAACCGCGCGCCGCTCAGTGCCGCTCGACGATCAGCGGCACCAGCCCGAGCACCTCGCGAACCCGAGCCGCCGCGCCTTGCGCATCGTCGCGGCTCGCATACGGGCCGGCCTGGACGCGAAACAGCGCCGCGTCGCCGAAGGTCGCGAGCAGAGGCGCGAGCCATTCGACCTCGGCGCCGACGCGGCGCTGGAAATTCTCGGCACCGCCCGACTCGCGAAACGCGCCGAGCTGAACCCAGAAGCCGCGCGTCGGCATCGGCGATGCGGCCGGCGCAGCAGGCGCGACCGACGCGACTGCCATGTCGGCAGCAGGCATCGGCAGCGCTGCCGACGGCGGTGGTTCAGCCGCCTCCGCAGGCAAAGCCGCGACTGTCGCCACGACAGGTGCGTCGACGGTCGCGTTCACCGGCTCGCTTGGCGGCTTGGCTTTTGTCCGGGAGGTTGCCGCGGCCATCCGTGTCGCGTCCTGGTCGCCGTGCCGCCAGGTGCCGGCACGAATCTCGTCGAAGGTGATGCGCTCGAGCTCGACCGGCGCAACGCCACGCAGCAAATCCAGCCGCAAGGCCGCCGCGTAACTGAGGTCGACGATGCGGCCGGCGTGGAACGGGCCGCGATCGTTGACGCGAACGATCACCTCGCGCCCGTTGGCCGGATTGCGAATGCGCGCATAGCTCGGCAGCGGCAAGGTCGGATGCGCCGCCGTCATCGCGTACATGTCGTAGGTCTCGCCGCTGGCTGTGCGCCGGCCGTGGAACTGGCGTCCATACCAGGAAGCGAGGCCGCGTTCGGAGAACGGGATGTCGCGCGTGATCGGCACGTAGTCGCGACCGAGCGCCTGATAGGGCTTGTTGGCGCCGCCCGGACGGATCGCGTCGATGCGCGGCTCGGCATCGGGAAGGCCGGCGAGGCCTGGCGGTGGGTTCGCCCCGGGCCCGTCGCGAGCGACCTTCGGCACCGACCCGCAACCCGCGAGCAGAACGCCCACCGCGAACGCTGCGAAGAGACCGCGCAAGAACGACGAGGCGCGAAGGACCCGCATGCGCCGCACCTTAACCGATGCGGTCGGCCCCCGACAAGACGGCGCTGCCGCGTCGGCGCTGGGCGCCCGGGTCCTAGCTGCAATCGACCGTGCGGAACTCGACGCGCCGGTCGAGCGCATCGCGCAGGTCGTCGGTGCCGAGACCGACGATCACCTCGCGCGAGCCGATGCCTTCGCTGGAAAGCCGGGTCAAGAGCTGCTTGTTCTGCTTCTCGAGCGTCTGCCGGATCAAGCTCGCACGCTTTTTCGACAGCACGTCGTTGCCCGCGGGGTCGCCGGTGCGGCTGGTGTGCCCGACCACCTTCATGCAGGTCTCGCGCACGCCGACCTGCAGAGCCACCTCGCGCAGCCAGACCGCGTACTGCGCCTGCAGGTCCGATGAGTGCAGCAACGTGGTCGCGCCCGGGTTGAAGAAGATCTTGATCGGCAATTTCTTCGTGTCGAGGCCGATGCCGACGATCTTGCCGAAGGTCTCGGCCGCTTCCTTCTTCTTGCCGGTGCGCCAGCTCGCCAGGTACAGGCCGTTCAGCACGCGCAGATCATCGGCATCGGCGATCGGCTGCGCTTCATGGAACAGGCGGTAGGCATCGGCCGGCTTGTTCTCGGCGAAGGCGGCCTGCGCTTCATTGATGATCGCCGAGGCCGGCAGGCGCAGCAGGTAGGCCGGGTCGATCGTGTCGCCGGGCGAGCTGCCCTGGCACGACTTGATGTAGGCCACCGCGGTCTTGTCGAGCGACCAGGTCGGGCTGTCGCGAAAGAACGGCGTCGGCTCGGCGTTGACGGTCGCGATCGTCGCCCGGTCGACGCGCTTGGCGATCAGCTTGCCGGTGCGCAGGTCGATCAGCAC
>JBDTNU010000107.1:0-10649 GCA_039933535.1 Caldimonas sp.
TCGAAGAAGTAGATCGACTCGATGATGTGGTGGTCGGTGATGCCCAGCACCTCGACGCCCGCCGCCTCGAGCCGCGCCTTGGCGGTGGCCAGCGCCGCGACCGAGTCGACGCGCAATGCGATGTGGTTGACCCACGACGGCGTGTTCGGCGAAGGATCGGCACGGACGTTGTCGCCGAGGTCGAAGAAGGCGAGATGCGAGCCGTCGGCCATCCGGAAGAAGATGTGCACGTACGGGCATTGCTCGCCGGTGCTCGGCACGACGTCGGAGCGGATCACGTGTACCAGCGGCAGGCCGAGGATGTCTTCGTAGAACGCGCGCGTCTCCTCGCAGTCGCGGCAACGGTAGGCGTAGTGATGCAGGCCGCGAATCGGCACGAACGAGGTGGCCATTTCCGACTCGCGCCTGCTCATGACGCGTCCTCAGGGATTCGACGGCGTCTGCGGGTTGCCTGCGACAGGCAGGTTCGGCGCCAGGATCATGTTTCGCACGTGCGGCGTGCCGACGCCCACGACGCGGTCGTAGATGCGCGCCGTGTAGTCGTAGCCGTTGAAGCCGTCGATGTTGCGGTGAAAGAACTTCAGGCTCGGGTCGATGGCCTGCAAGGCCGCCTCGGCGTAGATCAGCTTGTTGACGTTGCCCAGGCGCACGCCGCCGAGCCCTTCTTCCATGAGCGCGAGCACGCCGGCGAAGCCCGGCGCCGAGACGCTGGTGCCGATCACGCCGAACAGGCCGCCGCCGACCGCGACGACCGAGGCGCTGCGCGGCGTGCCGCAGGGATCCTGCGAGATGCCGGACGGGCAGCCGCCCATCTGCAACGAGACGTCGGGCACGGTGCGCATGCTCGAATGCGTGGGCACGAGGCGCTGGTAGTCGGGCTTCTTGAAGACGACGCTTTCGCCGCCGCCCGAGCCCCAGTAGCCGCCCGAGACCGGAACGATGGTCGGGAAGTAGATGCCATAGGGATCGAACGGCACCTCGGGATCGCCGTAGGCATTTTCGGTGACGTACTTCGATTGCAGCGAGTCGGTGACCATGGTCGTCACCAGGTTCGTGCCGCCCACCGCCGTGACGTTCGGGCTCACGGCCGGATGCTCGACGCCGGGAACGAAATGCGGCGAGGTCGGGGCGCCGCTGAAGTAGTCGAGCGAGATCGCGGCCAGGCCGCCGCTGTCGCCCGAGCTGGCGATGAAGGTGATGCCTTGCGCGTTGCCCTGCTTGAAGATCCGTTCGTAGACCTCGAGCAGCTCGGTGTAATCGGTGCCGCCGTTGTAGGCCGCGGTGAAGTAGAGCTCGGGGCCGCCGAACGACGAGCTGACGATGTCGGCGGCGTTCTTCTGCACGATCCGGTTGTAGGCGCGCAGGATCGAGTCGTCGGAGAGGTCGGGCAAGTTGTAGTGCCGGATCGTCGCCTTGGGCGCGATGCCGCCCGACTGCTGGATGTCGAGCGAGGTTTCGGTCGAGGCGTCGGGGTCGAAGGGCGCGCCGCCCTTGATCGGCACGCGCACGATCTTCGGCACGGCGAGCTTCTCGTGGCCGAAATAGAGCGCCATGTCGGAGTCGAGGAAGTCGTTCGACATGACGATCGCGATCGTCCGGCCCTTGCCGGTGAGCGCCTGGTACGACGGCATCTCGTAGGCCTGCTTGAGGTCGGTGAACCAGTACGGGCCGGTCGGGTCGTAGCGGTTCGCCGGCAGCGGATTCACGAGGCCGAGGCGCTTGCCGTGCTTGCGGTGGATGTCGAGCGTGCGAAAGGCGGCGATCGTCGCGCCCTCGTTGGCGAGCTCGGCCGGCAAGGCCGTGCCGCGCGCCGCGACCACGCGCGACTGGCCTTTGCTGTCGCGCAGGGCGCGCAGGTCGAGGCCCAGGCCCGCGCGTACCGCGGCGGCCGAGCCGCTCACGGTCACGCCCTGGGCGTGCACGTCCTCGACCTCGAGACCGCGACGCTGCAGCGCGCGCTGCACGCGCTCCAGGCTGTCGGCGTCTGCGCCGAAGCGAGCCCGGAACTGCTCCGGCGTCAGCCAGTGGCGGAACTGCGGCGAATTTTCGTCGTGCAACTGCGCCAGGGTGCGGTCGAGCTCGGCGACGTTTCGCAGCGGCAGGAAGACCTCGAACTGAACCTGCTGCGTGGCTGCGGGCGCGCTCTGCAAGGACGGCCCGGCGGCGTGAGCGGCGAGCGCGAGCGCTCCGCCGGCGAACGAAAGAAGGCAGCGCCGAAACGATCGGAAGGTCAGGCTCACAGGGATCTCCTCGTGCTTGTGTTCGAGCGGCGATGGGTGACCGCCGCGTTGGTTGACCGCCGTCGTGGGCGACTCTTGCGGCGCATGCTATGCCGTCGAGTCCGAGGCGGCAAGACTTGTCGTCCGTGGCGACCCGGCCCGCAGGCCGAGGCTTGCGCCTGCTCCGGCCCGTGCCCAGAATCCACGCTCCAGACACGGAGGATCGACATGGATCTCGGACTCAAGGGACTGCGCGCGATCGTCACCGGCGCCAGCAAGGGCATCGGCCGCGCCGTGGCCGACGGCTTTGCCGCCGAAGGTGCGGGCGTCTCGATCTGCGCCCGCAACGCCGACGAGGTCGCCGCGACGGTCGATGCGCTGAAGGCCAAGGGGGTGGCCGCCTACGGACGCGCGCTCGACGTCGCCGCCGGCGCCGCGCTCGGCGCCTGGGTCGCGGCCAGCGCCGGCGAGCTCGGCGGCATCGATGTCCTGGTGTGCAACGTCAGCGCGCTCGCTGTCGGCGACAGTGCCGAGACCTGGGAGAAATCGTTTCGTACCGACATGATGCATACGGTCAACGCCGTGGCTGCGGCGCTGCCGTTTCTCGAGAAGTCGGCGCACGCCTCGATCGTGCTGATCTCGAGCGTCTCGGGCTTCGAGGTCGACTTCGCCGCCGGCTCCTACGGCGCGATGAAGGCGGCGCTGATCCATTACGCCAAGGGCCTGAGCCGGCAGCTCGTGGCCAAGGGCATCCGCGTCAACTGCGTGTCGCCGGGCAACACCTACTTCGACGGCGGCATCTGGCAGAACATCGAAAAAGGCATGCCCGACCTGTTCGCCTCGACGCTCAAGGCCAACCCGACCGGCAAGTTCGGCACGCCGGCCGAAGTGGCCAACGGCGTGGTCTTCCTGTCGAGCCCGGCGGCGAGCCGCATCTCGGGAACGAACCTCGTGATCGACGGCGCCCTCACCGTCGCAGTCTAGGAGCCTCACGCCATGAGCGATCTCGCGCACCGCCACACGATCCACCGCGACCACATCCACCACGGCTGGAACAACGCCTTTGCGCCCGTGCTGAAGATCGCGCCGGGCGAGAGCGTGGAGTTCGAGACACTCGACGCCTCGTCCGGCCAGCTCGACAAGACCTCGACCGCTGCCGACCTGGAAAAGCTCGACCTCGGCCGCGTCAATCCCGTTACCGGGCCGGTCTGGATCGACGGCGCAAAGCCCGGCGATGCGCTCAAGGTCACGATCCTTTCGCTGCGCCCTTCGGGCTGGGGCTGGACCGGCAACATTCCCGGCTTCGGTCTGCTCACCGATCAGTTCCCGAATGCGCGGCTGCATCACTGGAACTACGACCCGGGGCTGGCGCCGGCGATGTTCGGGCCGGGTGGGCGCGTGCCGCTCAGGCCGTTCACCGGAACCATCGGCGTCGCGCCGGGCGAGCCGGGGCTGCACAGCATCATCCCGCCGCGCAACGTGGGCGGCAACATGGACGCGCGCGACATCGCCGAAGGCGTCGAGCTCTACCTGCCGGTCGAGGTCGAGGGCGCACTGTTCTCGGTAGGCGACACCCACGCGGCGCAAGGCGATGGCGAGGTCTGCGGCACCGCGATCGAGAGCCCGATCGACGTGGCGCTCAAGTTCGAGCTGGTCAAGGGCGCGAACCTTCGCTCGCCGCGCTACGTCACGCCCGGCCCGGTCACGGATCACTTCGACAAGAAGGGTTACGAAGTCACCACCGGCATCGGCCCCGACCTGATGGCCGGCGCGCGCATGGCGGTCTCGGAGATGGTCGAGCTGCTCAGCAAGCGCTACGGCTACGAGCCGATCGACGCCTACATGCTGTGCAGCGTCTGCGCCGACCTGCGCATCAGCTCGATCGTCGACGTGCCGAACTGGGTCGTGTCGTTCTACTTCCCGCGGGTCGTGCTGGAATAGGGCGATCCCGCGCTGGCCTCAGCGCGCGAACCGCTCCCTCGTCGCCACGATCAAGGCGTAGTCGGCCGTAGGGGCGCTCCACCCGACCACCGTAGCGGCTTGCAGCCGAGCTTTCACCGCGACAGCCGATCGCGAGCTGCGTGCGCCCGCGCGTGACAGCACCCGTCACGGCCTGCTGACTTCGATCCCGGTTGCAGGCGCGGCGACCGAAGCTGCTCGAAGCCCCGTACCCCCCGCTCGGGCGAATCGACGTGTTCGTCGGACCTCTCGTGTCCGCATCAGCGCCGAAGCCCCGTAGCTGTGGATAGGAAGCGGTGCGAGGCCTTCGCTTCACAAACTTCAAGACCGGCTTTCATGGAAGCAAAGGACTCGGAAGCAGGCACGAGCCGAAAGTCGAGCCGACGACAACGAACCCCTCGAGGAGACGCCATCGACCCGTACCGAATCACTGTCCGTCCGATGCCAAACGCTATCCCCGCCACTAAGGATCAAACCATGAAGCCGACCCCGTTCAATTTCCGCCTGACCACAGGCTCCGCTGCGCTGACGCTGGGGCTCGCGCTGCTGCAGGGCTGCGCGAACACGCCCGCGGCCGAAGTACCCCGCGTCGACAGCTCCGCGAGCACGCAGAACCTCCAGCAGCTGCCGCGCAGGTCGGGCGAGCGGGTCGCCGTCTCGATCTACGAATTCCGTTCGACGGTGGGCGAGATCCCGGCGCGCGGCGGTACCGACATGTTCAAGACCGCGCTCATGCAGAGCGGACAGTTCAAGGTGGTCGAGCGCGCCCGCCTCAATGAAGGCGTGGTCCGCGAGAAGCAGCTGAACGCCGCGGGCCTGAGCAGCGGCAAGAGCGCGACTCAGGTGCTGACCGACGCCAAGTACATCTTCGAAGGCGCGATCACCGAGGCCAACGCGGGCGAGACCCAGCGCTCGGGCGCCATCACCATCGGCGGCGCCGAGTTCGGCGCGAGCAAGAACCGCGACGTGCTCGGCATCGACGTGCGCGTGGTCGACGTCGCGACCGGCGAGCTCGTCAACGTCGTGACCGTGCGCAAGGCCATCGCCAACGATGCCGTCAGCGTCTCGGGCATCGGCAACCTGATCGGCACGGTCATGGCACGCAAGGGCAAGAACACCGCCTTCGTGCCCGACCTGCAGTTGCAGCAGCAGCGCAAGGAAAGCATGGACGTCGCGCTGCGTGCCGTGATCGACGAGGCGGTGATCCAGCTCGCGAGCCGCCTTCCCCAGTAGCCATCGGACCGCGACCGCGCTCCGCAACCATTCATCAGGAGATTGTCATGAAACTTGCTTCGATACCTCGCCTGTTGCCCGTCTCTCTTGCCGTCGCCGCGTTGCTCGGGGCTGCCGGCGCCGCGCAGGCCGCCGTCGGCGTGCGCGTGCTGCTGCAGGAATGGAACCCCCTGACGCCGAAGCAGCAGCCGGTTCGGACCCTTGTCGATGACCGAAGCGCGGTCAGCGACGCGCTGCAAGCAGCATGGACGCGGGCCCGTCCGCTGATCTGCCGCCAGCTCACCAATGAAATGAGCAGAGGCGGCGCTGCGCACGGCGAGACCCTGCACGACATCAAGTGCGAACTCGACGAGACGCCGCAATTCGCGGTCGCCACGTCGGGCCCGAACCGGCTGACCGCGACGGTGGCGATCGGTGGCTACGTCGAGGCGAGCTCGACCACGCCGGTGCCGCTGCAGCAGGGGAGCACCGACCCGCGCTTCTCGATCGCGCTGAAGGCGAACCTGGCGCTGACGCTCGCGGTGCAGCCGGATCCGAACCACACGCTGCGCGTCGACAAGGCGCAGTTCTCCCTGTCGAACGCGACCCTGGACTCGCACAACCTGACCGGCGACCTCCTCAAGTTCGTCGTCGACGACCTGGTGCCGTTCTTCGGCGGGCCGAACTACAAGCAGATGGCCGAGAACGCGGTCAACGGCGTGGCGGTCAATCTCGCCGGTGAATTCAACTCGGCGCTGACGCCGGTCAACGCGAAGCTGCGCGGACCTTCCACCGCGGTGCGCGTCGGCGCCTGGGGCAAGCCCGATGCGATCGTCGTCGCATTCGGTCCGCGCGAGCTTCCGGCGCCGGGCGGCGGCTCGATGTTCGGCGCGCTGCGCTGGGACGCGAACCGGGTCGGTGCGCCGAGCAACTGCGACACGTTCTCGATCGACGCCGCGGTGCAGACCGGCCCTGCGCCGCTGCGCGATCCGAGCGGCTACTACGAGCAGGGCGACGCGCCGATGCGCAAGGTAGGCAGCTTCCAGCTTCAGCCCGGCTCCGCCAAGGGCGAGTGCCGCTACCGCGTGAACGGCCTCGCGGCAGCGTGGCCGAACGAGATCTCGGCGCACAGCTCGGTCGGCGCCGGCAAGAGTGCCGGCAACTCGATCCACTCCACCAGCTACGCGCTGGCGGGCGACGGCTGGGACGGCAAGAACGTCGTGCCGCAGCCGAGTGCCGAGCGCAACTACGTGATCCGCGTCAGCCTCAATGGCAGCGCCACGGTGGATCCGTCGGCCCAGCTGAAGCACGGCAGCGTGAATCCGGGCGACCCGCGCATCAACCCGGCCGACCGCGTCGGCTCGACGGTGTTCACGCCGGCCGCGACGCGTGCGGCGACGCTCGGTCAGGCCCCCGCCACACTGCCGAGCGGCAGCCTCGCGAGCCGGACGGCGCGCTCGTCGATGGCGACGACACCGATGGTGACCGCACCGATCGCGACAACGCTCTCACCGCTCGCCTCACGATCGGCGCTGCAAAGGGGCAGCGCCATTTCGCTCAATCCGCAGCCCCTGCCGCCCGGCCCGGATCCGGACGCGCAAGCAAGCACGCTCACTGCGAAGCCGGTGCTGCGCTGGGGCGCGGCGCCAGGCCTCAGGCCGCAGTGAAGAAGAGGCCGTGCCGCGATGGAACAGGAGCCTTCGGTGCAGGCAGTGCGCGCGCCGAATGCCATCACTCGACGCCGACACCGGAATCGCCGCACACTCGGAGGGCAATGCACGAGCTCGTCGCACTCCTTGTCGGCCACGGCGCCCTGATCATCTTCGCGGTGACCCTGGCGGCGCGTCTGGGTGCGCCGGTTCCCGCCTCGCCCCTGCTCGTCGTCGCGGGCAGCCTGGTCATCGCCGGGCAGATATCGATGACCAGCGCAGTCGCCGTGTCCATCGCCGCCAACCTCCTGGGCGACGGCGCGTGGTTCGCGGCGGGCCGGCGCTACGGCTATCGGGTCATGCGCCAGCTATGCCGCATCTCGATCTCGCCCGACTCCTGCGTGCAGCAAGGCGAATCGCTGATCACGCGTTGGGGCGGAAGCTCGCTGATCGCGGCCAAGTTCGTACCCGGCGTCTCTGTCGTCGCCGCGCCGATGGCCGGCGCGCTCGGCATGTCGACGGCGCGCTTCCTGGTCTTCGAGGTCGTCTCCGCCGTCGTGTGGACGCTTGCGTGCATGGCGCTCGGCATGGTCTTCAGCGACCAGATCCAGCAGATCTTCGACGTCATGGCCAGCACCGGCGGCATGGCGACGGCGGTGCTCGTCCTGGTGCTGGCCGCCCTGATTGCCGTGCGCTTGTGGCAGCGCCGGCGCTTTCTGCGCGAGCTCGACATTCCGCGCATCGACGTCGACGAGCTGCATGCGCTCATGGAGCAGGGCCTAGACCCGTTGGTCATCGACGTGCGCTCCGACGCCAGCACGCAGGTCGACGCGCGGCGAATTCCGGGCGCGATCTCGGTGCCGCTGCGCGACATCCACAGCGCGGGGGCCGACCTGTCGCCCGATCGCGAGATTGTCCTGTACTGCAACTGTCCGAACGAGGTCTCGGCCGCGCGCGCCGCAGGCGTTCTCGCGGCGCGCGGCCTCAGGCGGGCACGGCCGCTGGCCGGCGGTCTCGATGCATGGGTTGCCTCGGGGCGGCCGACCGAGGCGATGCGCCCCGACCTGCCCGCTGCGCCGCGCGAGCAAGAGCTACCTGCCTGAGGCCGCCCACCGCGCCGCGTTCTGCGCGACGTCGGCAGCAGAGCTGCCAGGCCGAAACAGGTCCGAGCCGATGCCGAATCCGGTGGCGCCCGCAGTGCGATAGGCGGCGGCATTGGCGGTCGTGATGCCACCCACGGGAAACAATCGCACCGAGGCATCGAGCACGGCACGCAGCGCCTTCACCGCCGATGGCGGAATCATCTCGGCAGGAAACAGCTTCAGGCCCGAGGCGCCGGCCGCGAGCGCGGCGAAGGCCTCGCTGGCGGTCGCCACGCCGGGCAGGCAGACCATGCCGAGGCGGACGGCTTCACGCACTACCGCAGCGTCGAAGTTGGGCGCGACGACGAGGCGCCCGCCGGCCGCGTGCACGTCGCGAACCTGGGCCGCTGTCAGCACGGTGCCGGCGCCGACGAGCGCGTCGCCGAACGTGCCGGCCAGTGCCTCGATGCTCTCGAGCGGCTGCGGCGAGTTGAGCGGCACCTCGATCAGACGCCAGCCGGCGAGCTCGAGCGCCTGGCCGATCGCGACCGCTTCGCGCGGCTCGATGCCGCGCAGGATCGCGATCAGGGGCAACCTGGCAAGCGATTCGGTGAAGACGACATGGGGGTCCACGGGAATTCCTTCTCAGCGAAGCGCGCGAACTCGCGCGTTGATGACCCAGAGGCCGCGCCACGCTGCCTCGTCGCCGAGCAGCACCGACGCGACGCCCTGCAAGCGCAGCGCCCGCTCGAAGCGGCTGGCCAGGGCCGGCGCGCCGATGACGACGACCCTCGCGCCTTGCCGCAACGGCCGGCAGCGCAGCTCCTCGCCGATGACCAGCCCCGACAGGTAGCTCGACAGCGCTTCGGCCGACATGCGATCGAACAGCGAGAGCGTGCGCACGCTGAACGCGGTCTGCATCAGGCTGCCGCCGTGCAAGGCCATGGCCACGCCACGGTCGAACGCCGCGTCGTCGAGGGCCGCGTCGACGGCCGGCAGGGAGCGCGCGAGGATCGAGTGCTTGCGCAGCAGGTCGTAGAACTCGCCACTCATCACCGTGGTCAGCTCGCGGATTCGCCCGGCCTCGACCTGCACCCACTTGCTGTGCGTGCCGGGCAGGACGAAGCTTCCTTCCTGCACGCCCAGCAGATCGAGCGCACCGAAGACCTGCGTCTCTTCGCCTCGCATCACGTCGGGCACGCCCGCGCGATCGCACGAGACGCCGGGAACGATGTCGATGCGGCGACCTTGCGTCGAGGTCCGCGAATCGACCGGCTTGAGCGCGGCCGCGATCTCGTCCAGGCCGGCCGGGCAAGGGCAGTAGCCGGCCTCGACCCAGCCCTGCTTGCTGCCGACCATGCCGGCCATCAGGCAGCGCGTGCCGGGCACATCCATCCAGTCGCCGAAGTGCTGTTCGAACACTTCCGGAAATCCGCCCGGCGCGACGGTGAGCATGCCGCGGGCCGCGGTGCGCTCTTCGAGCACGGCCCCGTCGTCGTCGAGCAGCGCGGCGCGCAGCGACGTACTGCCCCAGTCGATGCCAAGCAGCCTGCTCATCGATCGATCCGGAATTCTTCGTTGATCGCGCGGCCCACTTCCAGCCTCAGGTCGGTTATCTTCACCGCCGCATCTTAGAGTCCCGAAGGAAGACGATGAGCTACATCGACCGCAACCTGATCGAAGGCGAGAAGGTGGTCTACCGCACCCGCCTGCACTGGCTCATCTTCCTGTGGCCGATATTGTTCACGGTGATCGTGCTGTTGCCGGGCGCATGGCTTCTCGCCAACGGCAGCTGGCAGCAGTTCTTCTGGGTGCCGCTCGTCGCTGCGCTGTTCGTGCTGCTGCCGCCGTTCGTCAGGCGGCAAAGCTCCGACTTCGCCGTGACGAACAAGCGCGTGATGATGAAGTCGGGCGTGTTCACCACGCGATCGGTCGAGCTCCTGCTCAACAAGATCGAAGCCATCGCCGTGAACCAGCCCCTGCTCGGGCGGATGTTCGGCTACGGCGACATCGTCGTCACCGGCAGCGGCGGAACGAGGGAGGCGTTCTCGCACATCCAGTCGCCGCTCGAGTTCCGGCGCGCGGTGCAATCGGTGAGCGATACGCCTTCTGCTCCGTAGCGTCGGCAGGCACGGAGCGTGCAGAATCGTCGGCTCCATCGCCAACCGGTCTGCCCCATGAACCTGCGCCGCACCCTGCTCCTCGCCGCCGCGTCCATTTCCCTTTCCCTGTCGCTGGCCGCGCATGCGCAGGAGGCCTTGCGCGTGGTCACCGACGCGACCTTCCCGCCGATGGAGTTCGTCAAGGACGGCAAGCGCACCGGCTTCGACATCGAGCTGACCGAAGCGCTCGCCGCGGCGATGGGCAGGAAGGTCGAGTGGATCGACATCGACTTCAAGGGCCTGATCCCGGCGCTCGTCTCCAAGCGCGCCGACCTCGCGATGTCGGCGATCTACATCACCGACGAGCGCAAGAAGGTCGTCGATTTCAGCGACCCCTACTTCGCGGGCGGCCTGGTCGTGCTGACG
>JBDTNU010000108.1:0-10591 GCA_039933535.1 Caldimonas sp.
GCGCGATACCCGTGCCGATGATGAACGAGGCGTCGATCAGGCCGAGCAGCAGGAAGACCTTGGTTTGCAGCACGCCCATCAGCTCGGGCTGGCGAGCAGCCGATTCGAGGTACTTGCTGCCCATGATGCCGACGCCGACGCAGGCACCGAGGGCGCCGAGACCGATGATGAGGCCGGCAGCGACGGCGACGAGACCGATGAGTTCCATGATGACTCCAGAGTTGTAGTGAGAAAGAAAGGGAAACGAAAACGAACGACGAGAGCGGCCCGACTCAGTGCGAGTCGTGCGCCTGACCGATGTAGACCAGCGTCAGCATCATGAAGACGAAGGCCTGCAGCGTGATGATCAGGATGTGGAAGATGGCCCAGGCCCAGCCGGCGCCGATCTGCAGCAGGGCCAGCAGCACGCCGCTGACCGAGAGCGTGAATGCGCCGCCGAGCAGGGCGATGAGCAGGAAGATGAGCTCGCCCGCGTACATGTTGCCGAACAGCCGCATGCCGTGCGAGACGGTCTTGGAGACGAACTCCACCAGCTGCATCGCCACGTTGGCGACCGAGAGCAGGATGAAGCCGATCCAGGTGAGGGGGTTGGCCGACATCTGGACGGTGCCGAACGGCGCCGTGTAGAGCTCGTGCATGAAGCCGCCGAAGCCCTTGATCTTCACGCTGTAGAAGAGGCAGAGGATGAGCACGCCGATCGACAGCGCCATCGTGATCGAGAGGTCGGCGGTCGGCACGACGCGCAGGAAGGCGTGCTCGGCGTCGTGACCCGACGCGCCGTAGATCAGGCCCCAGATCACCGGCAGGAAGTCGACCGGCAACAGGTCCATCGCGTTGAGCAGGAAGATCCAGACGAAGACGGTGAGCGCGAGCGGCGCGACCAGCTTTCGGCTTTCGGCGTTGTGGACGATGCCCTTGGCCTCGTTGTCGACGAGCTCGAACAGGAACTCGACCGCCGCCTGAAAGCGTCCCGGCACGCCCGAGGTCACCTTGCGCGCGGCCAGCCACATCACGAAGCAGCCGAGGGCCCCGAGCGCCGCCGAGATGACGACCGAATCGAAGTTGATGACGGAGAAATCGACCAGGCCCTTCGGCTTTCCAGTGCCGAAATGGGTCAGGTGGTGAATGATGTATTCACCGGACGTCTGTACGTGCTCTTCGGCTGCCATTTGTGTCGGATGTCTTTGCGTGGATCAGTTCGGTTGCGCTGGCCGGACCCGCCAGAGCAGGGCGAAGGGATAGGTCAGCATGCACAGCACCAGCGCCGCCAGCATCAGCGGCCAGTTCAGGCCGGGCACGATGCGTGAAGCGAGCGCCAGCATGACGACCGAGACGACCATCTTCACCGTCGCCCAGCCCATCACGTTGACGGTGCTGATGAGCGGCGAAATGGTGCCGAGCCGGCTCGTGGCACCGCGCGCCATTAGGGCGCCCGGCACCGCGACGACCGCCGCGCCGTAGAGAGCCGAAGCGACGAGCAGACGATCGCCGGTGAAGGCATGGACGAGGGCCGCGACGACGATGCCGACCAGCACCTGCGCGGCCACGACCCGCCATGGCGAAAGCACGGGCTGGCGGGCGACGAGATCGGCGGCTTCGGCGCGCGTCAGAGGCCGGACCGGCGCCTCGCGCTCGTCGTCGAAACCAAGATTCGTGAAAGCGGCACGCCCGTCGCCGCGGATCACCGCGTCGGAGGAGGGGCGCGGCAGGGCGACTTTCAGCACAGCCCAAGATTATACGTAATAACCCACCCGTTCCAACCTGACTAGGCAAGAGGCGCGGCCAACGCGACCGGCAATCCCGGGACATCGGCGTCGAACGCGAACACGCATCCCGAATCCGGGAGGCGCGCCAGCTCTTCGACTGTGCGGCCGGCGCGCGCCGTCGTCACGTAGACCGTCTTCAGCTCCGGGCCGCCGAAGCAGGGCATGGTGGTGCAGAGCGCCGGCACGCGAACCTCGCGCAACAGCTCGCCGGCAGGCGAGAAGCGCAGCACCCGGCCGCCTTCGTACATGGCGGCCCAGTAGCAGCCTTCGGCGTCGACCGCGGCGCCGTCGGGCCGGCCGCCGTAGCCGGCCAGGTTGCCGTCGGCGGGCTTGGGCGGGAAGCTCACGAAGACGCGACGGTTGCTCGTCGCGCCGGTGCCGACGTCGTAGTCGAAGGCCCAGACGGTGTGCGCGCCGGTGTCCGACCAGTACATGGTGCGGCCATCGGGGCTCCAGGCGAGGCCGTTGCTGACTGTGATGCCCTCGTGCCGTTGCGTGAGGCGGCCAGCGTCGAAACAGTAGAGCGCAGCACGCGGTCGGCGAGGCTCGTCGAGCGTGCCGACCCAGAAACGGCCCGCCGGATCGCACTTGCCATCGTTGAAGCGAGTGGTGCTCGTGTCGTACGGCGCCTCGGCAACCTTCGTGCGGCGATCGTCGCGCGGATCGAAGTGCCAGAGGCCGTCCCGCAGGGCGAGCAGAAAGCTGCCGTCGGCGCAGGGCGCGCCGCTGCCGACGTCGGTGTGAAAGTCCCAGTGCCGGCTGGCGTTCGTCGCCGGATGGAATCGGTTCAGGCGATGCGCCGGGATATCGCAGTACCAGAGCGACTGATCGCCGGCCAGCCACATCGGCCCTTCACCGAGCAGCGATGGTGCGGCGACCGCGACGCGGATCGACGGATCGGATGGCTCGGTCATGGTGACCGCCGCTAGACGACGGCCACGTCGAGCCGCATCGAGGCCTCGAGCGTGGCGCCCGGCGCCAGCGCGACGAGGCCGTGCGCGGCCGGCTCGGCCATGTGGATCGCGTTGTTGACATGGCTCACCGGCTCGACGCAGAAGTAGTCGTGCTGTGGCGGCGTGTAGACGACCAGATAGGGCAGCTCCGAGACGAGCTGCAGCGAGAAACGCTCGTCGCGAATCCGCGCCGGCCCGCGCCAGCCTTCGAAGCAGTTGTCGAAGTCGAGGTGCGAAAGGTCGCTGTCGATGCCGGGCTGCGCCACCTTGCGCGTCGGCAGCAGCGTCGCATCGGCCTCCCATCGATCCGACAGCTCGATGTGCAGACGGCTCCGCGAGCGTTTCACGAAGTACGGATGCCAGCCGAGGCCCGCCGGTGCGTCGATCGCCGCCTTGTTCGTGAACTGGAGGCGCGCGCTGAAAGACTCGGCGCTCAGGGTGAAGTACTGGCGCGCCGTGAAGGCGAACGGCCAGTCCGCATCGGCCGCGTGCTCGAGCTCCAGCACGACCTCGAGCACGCTCGACGAGACGATCTGCCACGGCCGCTGCCACCCGATGCCGTGCAGCGAATGCGGCGAATCCGGCACGTTCGCCCGCGTCGTGTAGTCGTGGCCCTTCCAGCGAAAGCGCCGGTAGCCGAGCCGGTTCGAGTAAGGCAGCAGCGGATACATCGCGGATTCGCGCGAGTCGGCCAGCGCCGCGGGTTCGGTCGATCGCAGGATCGGGGTTTCGCGATGCCAGAAGCCGGCGACAGCGCCGCCGAGGTCCGGGCGAACGGCCAGGCGCAAGGCGCCGGCATGCAGTTCGTGGTTCAAGTCAGGTCCGCTTTCAGGTAGTGCGCGCCGGCAATCGGGTTGAAGTAGTACGGCGGGATCTCTTCGAAGCCGAGCGTGGTGTAGAGCTCGCGCGCCGCTTCCATCTCGTCGAGGGTGTCGAGCAACATTGCCGAGTAGCCCGCGCGCCGTGCCTCGTCGAGCAGCGCCTGGGCCATCAGGCGGCCGAGGCCGAAACGGCGAAACGCCGGTCGCACGTAGAGCCGCTTCATCTCGCAGGCGTTGGCATAGTCGGCCTCGGCAAGCGGGCGAAGCGCGCCGCAGCCGGCCGCCTGACCGTCGACGAAGGCGAGCATCAGGTGCCCGGCCGGCGCGATGTATTCGCCGGGGAGCGATGCGACCTCGGCCTCGAAATTCTGGAAGCACAGATCGATGTCGAGGCTCGCCGCGTATTCGCGAAATATGTCGGCGGCCAAGGCCAGCTCCGCCGTGGATTCGGCATGGCGCAGCTCGATGAGAGGCGTGGCGTGAGCGTCTGTCATCGAACGCCTGACGAAGCTGCGGTCAATTGCCGAGGCTCACGACGGCGGCCACGCCGATCGCGCACGCTGCCGCGATCGCGAATGCCAGCGCGCGCGAGCCGGTGCCGTCGATCGAATGCGGCACGTCGGCGCCAAGGAGCTTGTCGCCGTGCAGCATCGGCGCGACCAGGTTCCGCTTTCGCCTCCACCAATAGAAGGCGATGGCACAGACATGCAGCACGGCCAGGGCGATGATGAGCCACTGGCCGATGCCGTGGTGCCAGCTCGTGGCCTTGCTGCTCGTCGCAGCGCTCACGTATTTGAGGAGCGGTCCGTTGGTCGCGATCTCGTCGTCGGCGACGAGGCCCGTCGCCACCTGCACGGCCAGCACGCCGAGCAGGGCGAACACCGAGCCCGCGCCGAGCGGGTTGTGGCCGACGTCGTGATGCTCGTGCGGCAGACTCGTGCCGCGCAGGTAGCGCAGGGTCGCTGCCGGCGGGTAGAGAAAGCTGCGAAAGCGCGACCAGCGTCCTCCGGCGAAACCCCACACGAGTCGAAACGCGAGCAAGGTGAAGATGACATAGCCCGAGCGCATGTGCCAGACCATGGCGCCGCCGCCGACACGGGCGCTGACGATCGAAAAGACCACCATGATCACGAGCAGCCAATGAAAGCTGCGCGTCGGCAGGTCCCAGACGCGGACCGGCAGCGTGGCTGCGCGGAGCTCCGCCTCAACGCTCATGGTCGGTCTCCGCCCTGTTCGGGCTTACCCGAACAGGCAACGCCGGGACGAGTTGCTTTGTAGACTTCCGCCCGCGCATGAGCGTTGTGCGCTGCCTCACAGAAAAGGAATTGACCATGACCCGATCGTTCATGCCGGTCCTGATGGTAGCCGCTGGGCTTGCCACCTTCGCCGTTTCCCTGCCCGCAGCAGCGCAGTTCGCGAAGCCCGAGGACGCGATCCGCTATCGCAAGGGGGCGTTCACGGTGATGGCGACGCACTTCGGCCGGGTCGCCGCGATGGCGAATGGGCGTGTTCCGTTCGACGCCAAGGCAGTGGCCGACAACGCCGAGCTGGCGACGATCATGTCCAAGCTGCCCTACGTCGCCTTCGTGGAGGGCAGCGACAAGGGCGACACGCGCGCCGAGCCGAAGATCTGGACCGAGATGGACAAGTTTCGCGCCGCGGCTTCGAAGTTGCAGGACGAGATGGCCAAGCTCAACGTGGTGGCCAAGACAGGCAACGTCGATGCGATCAAGGTGGCCGTCGGCGAAACAGGCAAGGCCTGCAAGGCCTGCCACGACGTATACCGCAAGGAGTGACGCTACCATCGGGAGCCCGCTACCTCTTTTCCCGCCAGGCCGCCCTACCTGGCGAGGTTCGCCCCGACGATGTCCTTTCCCGGTTATTTCCCGGCGCTTGCGCTGAACGCGATTCGCGGAGCCTGCGCCGCAGCGATGTTGCTTGCCGCGTCGGTCGGCCACGCCGCCGATGAACTTCCGTCCGGCGGCACCTTCAACACGCCTGGCTATCCGGCGCGCACCGCGCCTGCTGCAGCCCAGGGCGCGACGAATCCGACCGGCACGACCGGCCCTTCGTCCGGCCGCGACTCCTCGCAACCGAGCACGCTGCAGAACGCCCCGCGGGCCAACGGCAGCACCGGGCGCGTCGCACCCGGCACGAACACCGACACGCCACCGCTGCGCCGTGCCGAGCAGCCGCCTCCGCAGCCGGGCGAGTTCCAGCGCTTCGTAGAAGGCGCCACGGGCCGGTTGCTGCCTATCTTCGGTGCGGCGTTCTTCGCCGACGCGGAGACTTCCCTGTCGCTCGACAACGTTCCGGTCTCGGCTGACTACACGATCGGTCCTGGCGACGAGATCGTCACCCGTGCCTGGGGTGCGATCGACGTCGACTACCGCAGCACGGTCGACCGCAACGGCATGCTGAACCTGCCCAAGGTCGGCAGCTTCAGCGTCGCCGGAGTCAAGGCTTCCGATCTCGAGCGCAACCTGCGAACGCAGATCGGCCGCCTGTACACGAACTTCGACCTGAGCGTCTCGCTCGGGCAGTTGCGCGGCCTGCGCGTCTTCGTCGTCGGCCCGGCGCTGCGGCCCGGCGTCGTCACGCTCGCGAGCCAGTCGACCTTGCTCTCGGCCGTGGTCGCCGCGGGCGGCCCGGCGCCGAGCGGATCGATGCGCAGGATCCTGCTGCGCCGCGACGGCCGGGTCATCTCCGATCTCGACGTCTACGAGTTCCTGGTCTCTGGCGACAAGTCGAAGGACGTGCAGCTCGCCGCCGGCGACGTGGTCGTCTTCCAGCCCGCCGGACCGCGCGTCGCCCTCACCGGCTCGCTCGACACGCCGGCGATCTTCGAGCTCAAGTCGGCGCAAGAATCGTTGCGCGAGGTGCTGCGCTACGCAGGCGGAGCGCCGGTGCTCGCCAATCCGAACCTGGTCCACCTCGAACGCATCGACCCGGCGCAGCCCTTGGCGGCGCGATTCGTCGAGTCCTTCCGCCTCGACGCGACCGGCTTGCAGAAGACGCTGCGCGACGGCGACGTGCTGACGCTGCTGCCGATTTCGCCCCAGTTCGCCAATGCGGTGACCTTGAAAGGTCACGTCGCACAACCGCTGCGTTATCCGTTCACGCCGGGCATGCGAATTCGCGATCTGATCCCCGACCGCGACGCGCTGATCTCGCCCGATTTCTATCGGCGCAAGAACCTGCTCGTGCAGATGATCGGCGACGACGACGGCCGTTCGCGCGCAGGCACGAGCACTCCGCTCGACGCCGACACCGACGCGTCGGCGCGCGGCAATCAGCGCTTGTCGGCCATTGGCGCCGACCGGGCCGGCGCGGACGGTGCCAGGGTCGACCCAGCGACGGGAAACCGCAGCGCCGGCGAGCCCCGCTCGATTCGCGACCAGGATCGCGCGGCCGTGGCGCGTTCGCGCCGGAGCCCCGCGGCCTTGTTCGACGAGCTCAACTGGGACTATGCGACGGTCGAGCGCCTCAACCCCGATCTCAGCACACAGGTCATCGCCTTCAATCTCGGCCGGGCGATCCTGCAGAACGACGAGGCGAACAACATCGCGCTCGCGCCGGGCGACGTGGTCACGGTCTACAGCCAGAAGGACATCCGCGTTCCGGTCGCGCGGCAAACGCGCCTGGTCTCGCTCGAGGGAGAGATCAACGCCCCCGGCGTCTACCAGTTGCAGCCAGGCGAAACCCTGCGCGGGCTGATCCAGCGGGCAGGCGGTTTCACGCCGCAAGCCTACGTCTACGGCCTCGAGTTCAGCCGCGAGGAAACACGCGCCCGCCAGCGCGAGAACCTGACCGCGGCGATCGCCCGGCTCGAGAGCCTGTCGGCGATCCAGACGGCGCGCGATGCGGCCAACCGGCGGGACGACACGAGCACGCAGTCCGCCACCGCGGTCAGCAACGCGGCCACCCAGGCGCAGCTGGCGCGCCTGTCGCGCCTGCAGCCGAACGGCCGGATCGCCCTCGAGCTGACACCAGACTCGCGAACCGCCGATGCCCTGCCCGATCTGCCGCTCGAGCACGGCGATCGGATCATCGTGCCGCCGCGCCCCGGCTTCGTGACGGTGGCCGGCGCAGTGGTCAACAGCAACGCCTTCGTATGGAAGCCGGGCCGCACGGCGGGCGACTACCTGCGGCTGGCCGGCGCCGACGAAGCGGCAGACACGTCCAACATGTTCATCCTGCGTGCCGACGGCACGGTGAGTCACGCGACCGACCGGCGCGGATTCTTCGGCCGCAACAATCTCGAATCGCAGCCGATGCAACCGGGCGACGCGCTCATCGTCCCGAACCAGCTCGACTTCGAGACCTGGGGACGCGCGTTCGTGCGCAACCTCAAGGACATCTCGCTGATCTTCGGTCAGTTCGGGCTGGGCATCGCGGCGATCCACTCCCTTTGACCGGGCCGACATGCTGAGCGCCGAATCGACCCATCCCATCGCCGCCGCGATGGCCCTCCCCGACGACGACGAAGGACCCGCGATCCGCTTGACCGATATCGTCACGTGGCTCGGCGAACGGAAGGCGCTCATCGGCGCCGTGACGCTGGCTGCCGCAGTCGTCTCGACCATCGTCGCGTTCGTCCTGCCGCCCGTCTACACCGCGCGCACGACGCTGCTCGCACCCGGATCGCAACAGCAGAGCGGTTCAGCCGCCGCGCTCGCCGCGCTCGGTGCGCTCGGTGGCCTGGCGCCGAGCTCACTGGCCGGAAAGACGCCCGACGAGCTCTACGTTGCGCTCCTCAAGAGCGACAGCGTGGAACACGCGCTCGCCGAGCGGTTCGACCTGAAGGCGCACTACGACGTCGCGACCTTCGAAGCGCTGAAGAAAACCCTGCCGACCTACATTCGCGTCTCGTCGGACAAGAAAAGCGGCCTGATCACGGTCGAGGTCGACGACAAGAACGCGCAGTTCGCAACCGACCTCGCCAACGCCCACCTTGGCGAGGTCACGAAGGTGCTGGGGCGACTCGCGGTCTCCGAGGCGCAACTTCGACGCGTTTTCTTCGAGAAGCAACTCGACGACACCAAGGAAAACCTCATCAAGGCCGAGCAGGGGTTGCGCGCGGTTCAGGAGAAGTCGGGCGTCATCGTCCTCGACAAGCAGGCCGAGGCGCTGATCACCGGCGCAGCGCTGGTGCGCGCGCAGATCAGCGAACGCGAGGTGCAGCTGAAGGTTCTGCGCACGTCGGCCACCGAGCAGAATCCCGACGTGATTCGTCTCACGTCGGAACTGCGCGCGCTGCGCAGCGAGCTCTCGCGCATGGAGTCGGCGCAAGGCGGTTCTGCCGGAAGCGCCGTCGACATGCCGGTCGGACGCATTCCGGAAGCCGCGATCGACTACGTGCGCGCCCGCCGCGAGCTCAAGCTCCAGGAAACGCTGCTCGAGAGCATGTTGCGCCAGTACGAGATCGCCAAGCTCGATGAAGCCAAGGAAGGCCCGGCCTTGCAGCAAGTCGATGTCGCCCGTGTGCCCGACTACAAATCGAAGCCCTCGCGTGCGCTCATCATGCTTGCCAGCACGATCCTCGCCTTCGTGCTCGTCAGCGCGTGGGTCGTGGTTCGCGGGTACCGGGCGCTGGCGCGGGCGGCAGATCCGGAAGGCGACGCAGCCTGGCGAGGCGCGGTCGGCGCCTGGCGCTTTCGCCGCGGCTAGCCTCCGCGATCAGGCCACCACCAGCTCGACGCGGCCGCGCGGCGTAGCAAGCGCGACGACGAGTGGTGCGGCGACTGCGGGCGCCGCTGAAACACCGAGCGATGCTGCCAGCGAATCGCTCACGCCAGCGATCGTTACTTGCTCGACCCGGACGCCGCTCTCCGGCAATGCATCGCAGGGATGGACATCGCCCCATTCGATGAGCAAGGGCACGGCGCCCGAGGCCAGCCTGCGACCATCGGCGCGCAGCGCGATGCGCCAGCGCAGCATGCCGCGCGGCGTCATCCGCTCGGCGGCAATGGCAGTACCCAGCTCGTGGCCGGCGGCGCGCAAGACGACGATGCCGGCGTCGATGTCGTCGGTACGCACCGCCCAGTGAACGAGACGCGGCGACGTGGCGATCGCCTGCTGCAGCTCGGGCGAATCGAGGTCGAACCAGCGCGCTCGCGCAGGCACCGGCACCGGCGCATCCGGATCGATGGCGATGATCTCGAGGTACATCCGGGCAAAGCGCGGCGAGCTCACCGCGACCAGACGGTTGTGGGTGGCCATGGTCGGGTGCTTGCCGCCCGCGGCAGGCACGACGCCCAGCGTCGCCTCGCACCAGGCCGCGCCTTCGTCGAGCGTGCGCGCCGCGACAACGAGATGATCGGGTGTGAAGCGCGGCAAGGCGCGCGCCGGCTCGACGCTCACAGGCTGAGCTCGCCGCGCACGCAGCTCACGCTGCTGCCACCGACCCAGATCGTGTCGCCTTCCTTCTCGACATGGACTCGGCCGGCGCGGCCGAGCTTCGCGCCCTGCGCAGCGACATAGCGCAGCGGCGCGTGTCCGGCGCCGATCAGCCACTCGGCGACGCCGGCATTGAGGCTGCCAGTGACCGGGTCTTCGAAGCCGGCTTCGCCACCGACGAAGCCGCGCACTTCGAAGGCGCACTCGCCGCCGGGCGAATACGGGCCGACGACGCCGATGCTGCGGAAGGGCTTCATGAGCACGCTGTCAGGCGCGAGCGCGAGCACAGTTTCGGCGGAGTCGAGCAGGAGCGTCAGCCAGTTCGGCCCGTTGCGCAGCCACTGCGCAGCGACCAGCTGCGAACGCGACACCCCGAGTGCGGCGAGCGCCGACGTCAGCGTGTCGGCATCGACCTCGGAGCGATGCAGCGGCGGTGCCGCGAACGCGGCGCGACCGGCTTCGAGACGAATCTTCACCAGACCCACCTCGCATTGCTGGACGACCTGCTTCGCCGCCTTCGGCACGCCGCCGCGTTCGAGCCACGCGTGGCAGCTTCCGAGCGTCGGGTGGCCGGCGAAGGGCAGCTCGTGATCGGGCGTGAAGATGCGAACGCGGTAGTCGGCCGCCGGGTCGGTCGGCGCGAGCAGGAAGC
>JBDTNU010000109.1:0-10555 GCA_039933535.1 Caldimonas sp.
TCTTTAGCCGAATTTATAGAGCGCCCGCAAGCCGGAACAAATCAGCGCTTCGGGGCGAAGTATAGCGAGACGCTCCTGCGCCAGCGCCCTCGCATCGAGTCGTACTTCGGCGTAAAGCCCGTCCGCTCAGGTGCGGCGATCGCTGTGCGCGGCGGCGTACAGGTCCTTGGCGAACTCGGGCTGCGTCGATTCGTAGCGGTGCGCCAGTGCTATCAGCTCGCTGCGCGAGCGGGCGTCGTGTCGGGCGGCACGGTCGACAGCGAGTTTGGCGCGAACCGCCTCGAGCCAGGCCGAAAAGCCGGTGCGGATTCGGGCATCACCGCCGAACAGCCACGACACCGCGCTGCCGATCCAGGCGGCGGCCGGCGGCACGGCGCGAAGCGGCGGGACGAGGACATTGACCTTTTGCACGGACATGGGCTTCTCCTGAGGTGCCGTCGCGCACGAAGGGAACGCGACGCAGCTAGACTAGGGTTTTCCCTAGTCAAATGGAAATTTCCATTCCGAACCCGCCCATCACGAGCATGAATGCCGTCCCGCCATCTGCCGCGGCGCGAAGCGACGCGCGATGAACTTCCGCACCCTCGATCTCAACCTGCTGCGCGTCTTCGCTGCGGTCATGGTCGAGCGCAATGTCACGCGGGCTGCGGCGCGGCTCGCGATGACCCAGCCTGCCGTCAGCAACGCGCTGCGGCGCCTGCGCGAGGCGCTCGGCGACGAGCTGTTCGTCACGGTGCCGAGCGGTGTCCTGCCGACGGCCCAGGCCGAAGCCATGTGGCCCGAGGTTCACGCCGCGCTAGAGCGGCTCAGCGAGGCGCTCGACCCGCAGGGCTTCGATCCGACCCGCGACGAGCGCAGCTTCACGATGGCCATGGCCGACGCGACGGCGACCGTGCTGATGCCCGCGTTCGTCGCCGCGCTCGCGCGCGAGCGGGCGCGTGCCGATGTCCGCGTGCTGCCGCTGTCATCGCGCGATCCGCGCGCGCAGCTCGAGCATGGCGCCGCCGACGTCGCCGTCGGCTTCTTTCCCGACGTCGCCACCGCGCTGGCTTCCGAGGGCACGCGCGGCATGCTCGTGCTCGAACCGCTCTACAGCTGCGAATACGTCTGCGTGATGCAACGCGGGCATCCGCTCGCCGCAACTACCGGGCTCACGCTCGACGACTACTGCGCCGCACGGCACGTCCGCGTCAACTTCACCGGCCGGCCGCGCGGCTTCGTCGACGAAGCGCTGGCACGCGACGGGCGCGAGCGACGCGTCGTGCTGACCGTCAACCAGTTCTCGACAGCGGCACGCGTCGTTCACGACTCCGAGCTCTTGACCGTGCTGCCGCGCAGCTTCGTCGCCGCGAGCGGTCTCGCGGAGGGCCTGGCCGTCCGTCGCTTTCCCGGCCTTCTGCCAACAATCGAGGTCGGCCTGCTCTGGCATCGCCGCCACGAACGCGACAAGGCGCAACACTGGTTGCGCGAGACCTTCGCGACGGCGGCGCGCGGATTGCACATCGGCCCGGTCACGACAGCGCCCGCCGCGCCCACAAGCGGCGTACCCGTCGAATCGACGGCCACGATCGCCGACCAAACGCACTGATCGTCGCGCGTTGACAGAGCGCGGCGCCGATCGGGCCGCCGTTAAGCTGCCGCCCTTTGCGCATGCGCGAAGCGCTGTTCATGCCGACTTCAAGAAACGACTTCCACCGCGTGCTGGCGGCCGAAGGCATCTCCAACTTCGGTTCGATGCTGAGCCGGCTGGCTTTGCCCTGGCTGGCGACGCTTGCCCTGGACGCCACGCCGCTGCAGATGGCGCTGCTGCTGGTGGCCGACGTGGCCGCCGGCGCCGCGGGCTCGTTGCTGCTGGGCGCGCTCGTCGACCGGTCGTCGAAGCACGCGGTGATGATCGCCACCGACCTCGGTCGCGCCGGCGTGCTCGCGCTGCTTGCGGCCCTGGCGTCTTGCAGCCTGCTCTCGATCTGGCTTCTTGCAGTGGCCGCTGCGCTCAGCGGCCTGCTCACCGTCGCGTTCGAGCTGGCGCGCTCGGCCTGGGTGGCGCAGAGCGTCGAAGCCGATCGATTGCCGGCGCGCAACGCGCAACTCTCGGCTGTCGGCAGCGTTTCGGAGACGAGCGCCTTTGCGCTGGGCGGCTGGCTCTATCAACTGCTCGGCGCCGTGCTCGCGCTGGCCGTCGATGCAGCGAGCTATCTGATGTCGGCAGCCTGCCTTTGGGGTTTGCGCAAGAGCCGCGACGAGAGTCCTGGCGTCGGCCAGAGCGACGGCCCGCGCGCAACGAACGGTCGCGAGGGGCCGCTACCAAGTCGCGTCGTCGACGAGCTGCGCAGCGGACTCGCCGTGATTCGCGCGACGCCGCAGCTTCGCGCGCTGGCGCTGCTCGAAGTGCTGCTTGCGCTCGGCGGCAGCGTCGCGGCAACGAGCTACATGATCTTCGTGGCGCGCGACCTCGGCTTCGGCACCGGCGCGCTCGGCATGATCTTCGCCATGGGCGGCGTCGGTTCGATCGCCGGCGCGGCACTGGCGCCTGCGCTCGCGCGACGCATCGGCAGCGGCAACGCGATGACCGCCGGCCTGGTCCTGCTGACCCTGGGCGCGCTCTGCATCCCGCTCGCCGCGGGCGCAACGCTCGCCGGTGCCGCCTTGCTCATCGCGCACCAGGTCATCGGCGACGGCGGTGCGACGATCTTCCAGGTGCACGACCGCACGCTGCGGCAGACGGCCGTCGCGCCCGATCTGCGGGCGCGCGCCGACGGCGGCCTGCGCACGCTGGGTCAGCTATCGACCCTGGCTGGCGCGCTCGGCGGCGGGTGGCTTGCCACCGTCCTCGGCGCGCGCTTTGCCCTGGGCGTGGTCGTCGCGATGTTCGCCCTGGCCGCGCTCGTGGCGCATCATCGGCTGCGCGATCGACGTTGACGCGCGCCTTCGACGCTTCAATGCAAGCCACGGACTTCCAGGCCATCCTCTCCGGCATCGATGCCGACCTGCGCCCGCAACTCGGCGAGGAAGGCAAGGTCGCGAGCTACATCCCGGCGCTGGCACGGGTGCCGGTGGCGCAGTTCGGCATCGCCCTTCGCACCTGCGCCGGCGAGCAGGCTGCGGCCGGCGACAGCGACGTGCCGTTTTCGATCCAGAGCGTCTCCAAGCTGTTCTCGCTCACCCTCGCCATGCGCCTGCTCGGCGATGCCTTGTGGGAACGGATTCATCGCGAGCCCTCGGGCAACCCTTTCAACTCGCTGCTGCAGCTCGAGACCGAGCAGGGCGTGCCGCGCAATCCCTTCATCAATGCCGGCGCGATCGCCGTCGCCGACCGGCTCGTCGGCACGCTCGGCGCCAGCGCGAAGTCGGGGCTGCTGGAGATGCTGTCGAGCCTGGCCGGCGAAACGATCGCGTTCGACGACGAAGTCGCCGCGTCGGAAGCATCGACCGGCTTTCGCAACCTCGCCCTCGGCAACTTCATGAAGAGCTTCGGCAAGCTCGACAACGACGTCGCGACGGTGCTCGACTTCTACTTTCATCAATGCGCGGTGAGCATGAGCTGCCGGCAGCTCGCCTGCGCCGCCGGCTACCTGTGCCGCGACGGTGCGCATCCGCAGGGCGGCACGTCCGCAGTGGTCAGCGAACGCCAGGCGCGACGCCTCAATGCCCTGATGCTCACCTGCGGCACCTACGATGCGGCGGGCGAGTTCGCCTATCGGATCGGCCTGCCGTGCAAGAGCGGCGTCGGCGGCGGCATCGTCGCCGTCGTTCCCGATGCCTTGAGCCTGTGCGTGTGGTCACCAGCCGTCGACGCGAGCGGCAACTCGGTGCTCGGAACCCGGGCCCTGGAGCTGTTCGCCAGCCGCACCGGCTTGTCGATCTTCTGAAGGAGTCTCGCCATGGCCTGGTTCGACGGATTCGATTCGGGCCTGCACGCTGCCGGCGAGGTCGAGCTGTTCGCACGCACCGGCGGCAACCCGGCCAAGCCGGCACTGTTGCTGCTGCACGGCTACCCGCAAACGCATGCGATGTGGCATCGCGTCGCGCAACGCCTGGCCGCCGACTTCTCGCTCGTCATTCCTGATCTGCGCGGCTACGGCAATTCGACCAAGCCGGACCCCGCGGCAACGCCCGAACAGGATCACGCCCTGCACAGCAAACGCGCCATGGCCGCCGACATGGCCGCGCTGATGAGCGGCCTCGGCCACCGCCGTTTCGCGGTCGCCGGCCACGACCGGGGCGGCCGCGTCGCGCATCGGCTCGCGCTCGACCAAGCCGATCGCGTCGAGCGGCTCGCGCTCATCGACATCGTGCCGACGCTCGACATGTACGACCAGACCGACATGCGCTTCGCCAGCTGGTACTACCACTGGTTCTTCCTGATCCAGCCCGCGCCGCTGCCGGAACGCATGATCGGCGGCGACCCGTCGTTCTACCTGCGCTGGACGCTCGGCGGCTGGGGTGCGAAGGGCCTGGGTCATATCGAGCCGGAGGCGCTGGCCGAATACGAACGCTGCTTCTGCCGCGCCGACGCGATCCACGCCGCTTGCGAGGACTACCGCGCCTCGGCCTCTATCGATCTCGAGCACGACCGCATGTCACGGGCCGCCGGCGAGAAGATCGCTTGCGACACGCTCGTGCTCTGGGGCGAGCACGGCGTCGTAGGCCGGCTCTACGAGCCGCTCGATCTCTGGCGCGCGCAATGCGCTGGCACGGTCTCGGGCCGCGCCGTAGACGCTGGCCACTTCATCCCCGAGGAATTGCCCGACGACACCGCGCAGCGGTTGCGCGACTTCCTCCTCGCCTGAATTCCGAGCCCGCCGCCACAGCCGCGTAGCGGTACGAGCAGCATCTTCATTCCTATGCCTCGCACGGCGCCAGTTCTGCCGGAGCCAGGAGATCGCCGATGCCCATGTCGGCCAGGGCCAGCGCGGCATCGAACTCGGCCATGCTGTGTGCGATGCCGTCGCGCCTGCCGGTCCGGCAGGCGTTTTCGAGCTCGGCGCAGACGTCGCCCAACGCCATGGCGCCGACGGAGCGCGAAGACGACTTGAGCTGGTGGGCGATGTCGGCCACCTTGCGGCTTTCGCCGGCGGCGTGTGCTTCATGCAACTGGATCGCGAGACGCCGCGCCGAGGCGCGGAAGTCGCCCAGGAATTCGCGCACGACCATCGGATCGTCACCCACGAGCCCGATCAGAACCTCCACGTCCACCGCCGGTGCTGGCTGGGCTGATTGCTGATCCTGGGCAAACTCGCCGGGCATCGTGTCGCCGCGATCGCGCGGCATCCACTTCCTGAGCGCGGCCTTGAGCAGATGCAGTTGCAAGGGCTTGGTCAGGTATTCGTCCATGCCCGCTGCCTCGGCCCGGATGGCTTCGCCGCGAAGCGCGTTGGCAGTAAGGGCGAGGATCGGCATTCGCGCCGGCCGGCCGCCGCCGGCCTGTGCTTCTTCATGGCGGATCGTCTTGGACAGCGTGTAGCCGTCCATGTCCGGCATGTGCAGGTCGGTGAGCAACAGCCCGTACGGCCCGGCCTGCCACAGCCGAAGGGCCTCGACGCCGTTGTCGGCGACTTCGGCGGCATACCCGAGCAACTCGATCTGCCGCAGGATGACCTTCTTGTTGACCTCGTCGTCTTCGGCGATGAGTATCAGCCGCCCTTGCGCGCGCGCCTCGGCGATCGTCGGCGACTCGCCCGGGTCGGCAGCATCTTCCACGTCGCTTTCGTCGAACACTTCCGCCGAGACGCGACCTGCGGCAACTGCCACCGCGTTCAACAGGGCCGAACGGCGCAGGCAATGACCGTCGAGCGTCACCGCGTCGGCCCACGCCGGGCGCGCGGGACCGCGACGTCCCCGCGTGATGAGCACGTGCCGCACATCGGGCAGCGCGGCGCAGGCGGCGCGCAACGCGTCGAAGGTAGAGCCGTCGTACGTGGCATGGATCCACACGGGGCGGAGCAGGCCGATGGATCCTTGCGCAGCGGACTCGAGGTCGGCGACCCGATGAACGCGGGCGCCAGCGAACGCGAGATAGACGCGCAGATCCTCGACTTCGGCTTGATGCCCGATGACGACGCATTCGAGATCCGCGAGGTTCGGACCCGAGCGCGGCACCGCGCCAGCGACGGGCTCGGCCGGCAGCGTGAAAGTGAAGATCGAGCCCTCCCCGGGAACGCTTTCGACGGCAATCTCTCCGCCCATCAGCGTGACCAGGCGCTTGCTGATCGCCAGGCCGAGACCGGTTCCGCCGAAGCGCCGCGTCGTCGAGGTCTCGGCCTGGGTGAACGACGAGAACAAGCGTGCCAGCGTGTCAGGCGTCATGCCGATGCCGTTGTCGGCCACGCGCAGGATCAGGCGCATCGGCAGCCCTTCGCCAGCCTCGGCCCGGATCGACACGCGCCCGCGCCTGTCGCTCCGGCCGGCACTGAACTTGATGGCATTGCCGGCCAGGTTGGTGAGCACCTGTCGCAGCCGCGTCGGGTCCGACCAGAGCTCCTCGGGCAGACACGGATCGATGAACAACGCCAGCGACACCTGCTTGTCGAGCGCCCCCGGCAGAAGCGATTCGCACACGCTCTCGATCAGGTCCGATATCGCGACTGGCGAACGTTCGAGCTCGAGCCGTCCGGCCTCGATCTTCGAGAAATCGAGAATGTCGTCGATGATGCCCAGCAGCGAGAACGCCGACTCGCGGATGGTCCGCACCGCGTCGGCCTGGTACTCCGGCAAGCGCGTATGCGAAAGCACGTCGACCATGCCGATGACGCCGTTCATGGGGGTCCGGATCTCGTGGCTCATGGTGGCCAGGAAATCGCTTTTGGCACGGTTCGCAGCCTCGGCGGCCTCGACCGCGGCGCCGCGCTCTTCCACGCGGCGCTGGAGGTCGGCGTTCAACCCGCGCACGCGCTCGTCGGCACCGGCACGGGCGAGCATTTCGCGGCGTGTGCTGTTCAGTAGAAAGACGAAGACGGCGGCCAACGCCGCCATCGTGAGCATGAGAAAGATCAGGTAGTTCTGTCGATCGCGCTTGGCGCGCCCCTGGCGCTGCACGAAGAGGGCGGCCTCGGCATCGTCCATCTCGCGCGTCAGGGAGCGGCGGGCGTCCGTGAGGCTCGTTCCGTCTTCCGACGCCAGCGCGGCTCGCGCTGCCCCGAGCCCACCGCTGTCGCGCAAGGCGGTGATTCGCGCCAGATCGTCGAGTCGCTGCTCGGACATGACGACGAGCCGCTGCAGCAGCAGGCCCTGCGACGCGTTGTCCCCGACCAGAGCGCGGACCTCCCGGGCATAGCGGCGCGATTCGCCGACGAAGTGCGCAAGGTCTTGCTTCAGGCGCGGCATGCCGGTCAGCAAATACTCGCGCTGCGCCGATTCGGCGTCCGATACGGCCGCATAGAACTGCGCGAGTTGCATGCGCACGTCCTGGGTGTGCGTGACGAGTTGCGCCGAACGCGTTAACTCTGCGCTGGTCCGGTAGGTGATGCTGCCGCCCACGAGCAAAAGCAGAAACGTACCGACAAAGCCGCCCGCGACCTTGAATTCGATCGATACGCGTCTACCCGTCACGCCCTCGGGCTGGCCGACGCTCCGGCTGCTTGCGAACCACGTGCCGAAGCCGAGCAGCACGAAAGCGCATGCGGTATGCACCGCCACGGGTGGCAGCAGCACGTCGGTGATCAATTCGGCGGCATTCACGAAATAGCCAGAAACGCTCACCACGCCGATGATTGCCACCAGTGCTGACATGAGCCGGACCAATAGCCGCAACCCGGCTCTCGGCAGGCAGGCCAGTGCCGCGCCGATGGCAATGAAGGCGAACGCGCTGTACGGCGACATGCGGCCGGGAATAGTGGCGTTGTAGTTCTTGCCGTTGTCCAGAAACAGTATCTGGTCGATACCGAGCTTCCAGTCGAACAAGTACTCGCCGAGCGTGAGCAGGCCCGCAACGCAAACGATCAGCGCGATGATGCGCGCGACGCTCTTCGACGTGGACGAAGCGTTGCCGGTCAGGACGAAAAGCGAGCTGCCCGCGAGCGCCAGGCAAGCAGCAGTGTTCGCCTTCATCGTCACCGCGCCGCGGATGACGCTTTCGAGCGCCGCGATGTCGAGCGCCCAGCCCACGAGCACGAGCAGCCCGAGCAGCGTGGTCAGGCCTCCGGCGACGCGCGGAAAGTGAATTCGGAACGAAGCGTTCGGCATCATCGGGTGTAGCACGCCTGGCCCGCGGGAACGCAGGCATTTGCGAGCACAAACCCCGTGGGCGCCTCGTTACGTGGCGAGCCATTGCCAAGGCGCACGCTGCAAGCGACCGGCCGACGCACGATTTCTTGCCCGCGCGTTCCGTTTCGGGGTTCACGCTTTCCACGAGGTCCCGTCACGGGGCCCGGTCTACCATCGCGCCAGCCTTGGGACCCGCCCAGGAGGAGCGCCCATGTTCGCGTGGCTCAGCAAGCTCGACCGGTACTTCCCGATCCGCTATTCGGCGTGGGCGCTCTGCATGGTCGGCTTCGTCGCCAGTGCCTATGCCTGGGCCGGCATGGGCATCGTCGATGCGTGGCTCGCGCTCGTCTTCCTGGCCCTCGTTCTGCTGGGCCTGCGCGACACCCTGCAGAAGCGCCATGCGATCCTGCGCAACTACCCGGTGATCGGCCACCTGCGCTTCCTGCTCGAGTTCATCCGGCCGGAGATGCGCCAGTACTTCATCGAGAGCGACAGCGAAGCGGCGCCGTTCTCGCGCCAGCAGCGCTCGCTCGTCTACCAGCGCGCCAAGGGCGATTCCGACAAGCGGCCGTTCGGCACGCAGCTCGACGTCGCGGCGATCGGCTACGAGTGGATCAACCACTCGATGCAGCCGACGGTGGTCGAGACGCACGATTTCCGCGTCACGATCGGCGCCAACCGCGCCAAGCCGTACAGCGCGAGCCTCTTCAACATCTCGGCGATGAGCTTCGGGGCGCTCTCGGCGAACGCCATCCTGGCCCTCAATGCCGGGGCCAGGCGCGGCAACTTCGCGCACGACACCGGTGAAGGCTCGATCAGCCGGCATCACCGCGTCCACGGCGGCGACCTGATCTGGGAGATCGGCTCGGGCTACTTCGGCTGCTGCGGCGCCGACGGTTCGTTCAGCGAAGAGCGATTCGCCGCCAACGCGCAGGACCCGCAGGTCAAGATGATCGAGGTCAAGCTCTCGCAGGGTGCCAAGCCCGGCCACGGCGGCGTCCTGCCGGGACCGAAGGTGACGATCGAGATCGCCGAGGCGCGCGGCGTCCAGCCCTGGGTCGACTGCGTCTCGCCGGCCTCGCACGGCGCCTTCAGGACGCCGATCGAGATGATGCATTTCGTCGAGCGCCTGCGCGAGCTGTCGGGCGGCAAACCCACGGGCTTCAAGCTCTGCATCGGCCACCCGTGGGAATGGTTCGGCATCGCCAAGGCGATGCAGGAGACCGGCATCCTGCCCGACTTCATCGTCGTCGACGGCGCCGAGGGCGGCACCGGCGCGGCACCGCTCGAGTTCACCGACCACGTCGGCGCGCCTCTGCAGGAAGGGCTGCTGCTCGTGCACAACACGCTGGTCGGCCTCGACCTGCGCGACAAGATCAAGATCGGCTGTGCCGGCAAGGTGGTCAGCGCCTTCGACATCGCCCGCATGCTCGCGCTCGGCGCCGACTGGTGCAACGCGGCGCGTGGCTTCATGTTCGCGCTCGGCTGCATCCAGGCCCAGACCTGTCACACGGGCTCGTGCCCGACGGGCGTGACGACGCAGGATCCGCAACGGCAGAAAGCGCTCGACGTGCCGAGCAAGTCCGACCGCGTGTATCACTTCCACCAGAACACGCTGATGGCGCTGAAGGAGCTTGTGCAGGCCGCCGGCCTCGACGATCCGGCCGGCATCACCGCCGACCACATCGTGCGCCGCAACTCGGAGCACGGCGTCAAGCTGCTTGCTAACCTGCTGCCGTTCGTGAAGCCGGGCGAGCTGCTGACCGACGGGTCGAACCTTCAGGTGTTTCGCACCTACTGGCCGATGGCCAGGTCGAGCAGCTTTGCCGCCACGCTGGAGGCAAAGGCCGCCTAGCCCCGTTTCATGCCGCCGGTGGCGCGGTGTCGATGAAGCTTGGCCGCGCGCTCATCTTGTCGCCCAGCCGAGCCAGGTTCGGATGGTCGTCACGCCAGCCGATGTCGGGGAAGCGGAACGTCAGATAGCCGAGCGCGCAGCCGACGGCGATGTCGGCCAGCGTCATGTGGATGCCGCTGCACCAGGGCTTGTCGGCGAGGCCCGTCGAGATTGCTTCGAGCGACGCGCGGATCTTGACGAACTGTCGATCGATCCACGCCTGGCTGCGCTGCTCGGCGCTGCGCCCGACCCAGTTCGCCTCGAGCCGGGCCAGGATTGCGGCATCGAGGATGCCATCGGCCAATGCTTCCCAGGTGCGAACTTCCGTGCGTTCGCGGTTCGGCTCGGGGATGAGACGGGCCAGCGGCGAGCGCGCATCGAGGTACTCGACGATGACGCGCGAATCGAACACCGCCTCGCCGCCTTCCATCACCAGGCAGGGCACCTTGCCGAGCGGAT
>JBDTNU010000110.1:0-10154 GCA_039933535.1 Caldimonas sp.
TGGCGCTCGTCGTGATGGACCACGTGCTGCTGCACCGTGCGCAGTGCGGCGACGTGCGCGTTGCGACCAGGCCGATCCCCGCACGGGTGCCCTGAGTCCGGTCGCGGCAAGGGCGCTGTCGTCCCCGCTTCTCTCGTAGTTCTCGTTCGCTGAGGTTCAGTGGGCGAGCGCCGGCGCTTCTTGGCGTACCGCCTCCTTGGCGGACGTCGCCGGCGGCGCGTGTACACGCAACTGAGGGAAGGGGATCTCGATACCCTTATCGTCGAAGGCGCGCTTGAGGCGTTTGAGGTACTCGCGCTTCACGGTCCATTGCTCGAGAGGAGCGACCCGGAAGCGCGCTCGGATGACGACAGCAGAATCGTCCCAGCGCTCTACACCGGCCACCTCGAGATCATCGAGGATGCGATCGGAAAACGTCGTATCCACGCGCAGGGCGGCGCCGACGTCGCGCATCACGTCCATGACCCGGTCGAGATCTTCGCTGTAGCCGACACCGATGTCGACGACGGCCTGAGCGAAGCCGCGACTCATGTTGACGACCGCGGTGATCATGCCGTTCGGAACGATGTGGACGTTGCCGTCGTAATCACGCAGGCGAACGTAGCGCAGCGTCACTTCCTCGACCAGGCCGGCGTGGTCGCCGAGCTTGACCACGTCGCCCTGGCGGATCTGGTTCTCCAGCAGAAGGAAAAAGCCGGTGAAGTAGTCCTTGACGAGGCTTTGCGCTCCGAACCCGACGGCAAGGCCGACAACCCCCGCGGCACCGAGGATCGGCGCGACAGAGACGCCGATTTCCGCAAGCACGAGCATCACTGCGACTAGCGTGATGATCACCGAGGCCAGGTAGCGGAAGACGCGACCGAGTGTTTCGGCGCGCTTGACGGCTTCACGATCGTCGAAGCGCGTCGATACGCGCACCCGCAAGGCGCGGATGCTGCGCTGTGACAGGACGATCCCCACCCACGCAGCCACGAGGATGCCGACGATGCGCAACATCGACGTGGCAACCGCGCCAAACTCGTGCCAGGCGGCGGTGACGGCCGGAAGGATGTCGTTCGTCATGCGACGAAACGTGCCCTTTCGAGGGCGGCTGGGCGAAACATTCGTCCAAATATACAATGGAGCTAAAGATGCGGCTGAAGGCGGTCGCATGACCCTGTTTGCTGCTGCGACTTTTGGCCCCGTCGGCCCCGCGCTACGGCCTGCGCCCGCGCTCATCCTCAATGCGATTCCTGAACCTTCAACTGCGATTTCTCTTGCCGCTCGTGCTGACGCTGGTCGTCGCCGGCTGGCTCGCCCTGCCGCTGCTCGACCGCCTGACCCTTCGCTGGTTCTCGCGCGACCTGAACAGCCGCGGCGCGCTCGTCACGACCGCGCTCTCCGACTCGATCGGCGAGTCGATCGTCCAGGGCGACGCCGGAAGCCGTCGGTTGCGTGCGCTTTTCACCCGCGCTGCGGCGGACGAGCGGCTCTTCGCGATCGGCCTCTGCGCGCCCGACGACAAGCTGCTGCAGCGCTCCGACGGCTTTCCGGAGACGCTGGATTGCAGCACGGCAAAGCGCGTCGCGGCCTCCCCCAGCCAACGCCTGAGTCTGCACGGTGGTGCGGTTCAGGTGGGCGTGCACGCAGTCAGCAACGAGGCCGGACGGGTCGCCGATCTCGTCCTGCTGCACGACCTCAGCTTCATCGACCGGCGCAGCGAGGACACGCGCAACTACCTCGTCGCGTTCATCGGCGCTCTCGGCCTGACCATCGCGCTGATCACCGTCGTCGTCGCCCAGCTGAGCTGGTACGGCTGGGTCGCCGGCATGCGCGGGCTGCTGCGCGGCGAGGGACTGTTCCGACCGATGGGCGACTCATCCGAGATGGCGCCGATTGCCGCGGAGCTGCTGGCGCGCCTGCGCGACCTCGAAGACGAGCACCGGCGCGCGCTCGGTCCGCAGGCCGGCTGGGACCCGGATCGCCTGCGTGGCCTGCTGCGCACGCAGCTGCGAGGCGACCAGGTGATCGTCGTCTCGAATCGCGAGCCGTACATTCACGAGCACGCCGACGGCGGAATCGTCGTCAAGCGTCCGGCGAGCGGACTCGTCACCGCCGTCGAGCCCGTGATGCGCGCCTGTTCCGGTACCTGGATCGCGCACGGCAGCGGCGGCGCCGACCGCGAGGTCGTCGACGCGCACGATCACGTCGGCGTTCCGCCGGGCAAGAACCAGTACAGCCTGCGCCGCATCTGGATGACGAAGGAAGAGGAGCAGGGCTACTACTACGGCTTCGCCAACGAAGGCATGTGGCCCTTGTGCCACGTGGCTCACGTCCGGCCGGTGTTCCGCGAGTCGGACTGGCAGAAGTACCGCATCGTCAACCAGCGCTTCGCCGATGCGGTGGTCGAGGAGGCCCGCGGCGAGGATCCGGTGGTGCTCGTGCAGGACTACCACTTCGCCCTCGTGCCGGCGATGATCCGCGCAAAGCTGCCGCGCGCGACGATCCTGACGTTCTGGCACATCCCCTGGCCGAACCCGGAGTCGTTCGGCATCTGCCCCTGGCGGCGCGAGATCCTGCAGGGCATGCTTGGCAGCACGATCCTCGGGTTTCACACCCAGTTCCACTGTAAGAATTTCATCGAGACGGTTGACCGCTTCCTCGAGGCGCGCATCGAGCACGAGCACTCGACGATCTCGTACAAGGGCAAGCAGACCCTGGTCGAGGCCTACCCGATCTCGATCGAGTGGCCTGCCGACGAAGTCGTCGCCTCCTGGTTGCCGGTGGCCGAGTGCCGGCGCCGCGTCACCGAGCGCCTCGATTTGCCGGCCGATGCGTGCATCGCCCTCGGCGTCGATCGCTTCGACTACACCAAGGGCATCCTCGAGCGGCTGCATGCCGTCGAGCGCCTTCTCGAGAAGCGCCCGGAGTGGATCGGCCGCTTCGTCTTCGTGCAGGTCGCGGCGCCGACGCGTGGCCTGCTCGAGGAATACCGGATGTTCCAGGACCGCATCGCGGACATCACGCGACGCATCAACGAGCGCTTCGGCCGCGCAGGCTACCAGCCGGTGCACCTGCTCGCCGAACACCACGAGCACGACCAGTTGAACGAGCTTTTCCGCGCAGCCGACGTCTGCGTCGTCACGAGCCTGCACGACGGCATGAACCTCGTGTGCAAGGAGTTCGTCGCGGCGCGCGACGACGAGCAGGGCGTTCTCATCCTCAGCCGCTTTGCGGGCGCCGCGCGCGAAATGACCGAGGCACTCATCGTCAACCCCTACCACGTCGAGGAGACGGCCGACGCGCTCGACACGGCGGCCAAGATGCCGGTCGCCGAGCAGCGCGAGCGCATGGCCAGCCTGCGCATGACCGTGCGCGAGAACAACGTCTTCCGCTGGGCCGGCCACATGCTCGCCGACGCCGGGCGCTGGCGCCTGCGCGAACGCATCGAGGCACGCGTACAGCGGCACCGCAACGAGGAATGATGCCGGCCCACCTGTTTTCCCTCGAGGGCGAGGCAGCGCTCGCCGCCACGATGGCGCGCGAGCCTCTGCTCGCCTTCGATTTCGACGGCACGCTGGCGCCCATCGTCGCCCGGCCCGGGGATGCGCGCGTGCCGCTCGCGGTGGCGCGTCGCCTCGACCGCCTTGCAAGGCGGCTTCCGGTGGCGATCATCAGCGGCCGGCGTGTCGACGACGTTCGCGGCCGTCTCTCCTTTGCCCCGCATTTCGTCATCGGCAACCACGGCGCCGAAGACCCGCTGGCCAGCGGCGGCAGCCCGAAGCAACTCGATCCGGTGCGCGCCCGGCTGGCCGCGCGGGCAACCGAGCTCGTCGCCGCGGGCGTCTCGGTCGAGGACAAGGGCTACTCGCTCGCTTTGCACTACCGGCTGGCACGCGATCGCCATCGTGCCTGCGCTCTCGTCGATGCACTGGTCGCCGAGTTGGGCAAGGAGGCAATCACGTTCGGCGGCAAGATGGTCATGAACATCGTCGCCGTCGGCGCGCACGACAAGGCGGATGCCGTCGCCGGCCTTGTCCGGCGCTGCGGCGTGGAAGCTGCGGTCTTCCTCGGCGACGACGTCAACGACGAGCCCGTGTTCGCGCGCGCCGAGCCCGGCTGGCTCACCGTCAAGATCGGGCGCGATGATCCCGCGTCGCGTGCGTCCTTCTGCATCGACCCGACCGAGGTCGCCCGCCTGCTCGACGGCATGCTCGATGCGCTTGCGCGGGCCGACGCGGCTCGCGCCGACGGTTGACGATGCGAAAGGTTGGCGCGGCCCCGGGCGGGTCTGGCGACGCGGCGCAAGCTGCAGGCGCCGGGGAGTCGATGAGCGAAGCTTCGGTGCGCGTGCTGCGGCGCTTCCGGCTCGTCTTCAACGCCGTGAAGGCGCATTTCCAGCAGGTCGAAAAGCTTGCCGGCGTCGGCGGCGCGCAGCTGTGGGCGCTCAGCGTCGTGGCCGCCCAGCCCGGCCTCGGCGTGACCCGCCTCGCCCGCGAAATGGACGTCCACCAGTCGACCGCCAGCAACCTGGTGCGCTCTCTCGTCGAGCGCGGCTTGCTCGCCGCCGCGCGGGGGGGGATCGACCGGCGCGCTGTCCAGCTGCATCTGCTGCCGGCGGGGCGGCGCGTCCTTCGGCGCGCCCCGGCACCGCTTGCCGGTGTTCTTCCGAAGGCGCTCGACAGCCTCGACGAGGCGACCCTGGCCCGACTCGACGCCGATCTGGCCCGCCTGATCGACGTTCTCGGTGCCGATCTCGGTCATGCCAACGTCCCTCTCGGCCAGCGCTGAGCCGGCCGCGACATGGTCGCAGCCGATCGAGCACTACGCTCTCATTGGCGACTGCCAGACGGCGGCGCTGGTCGGCCGCGACGGCTCGATCGACTGGATGTGCCTGCCGCGCTTCGATTCGCCAGCCTGCTTCGCGGCGCTGCTTGGAACGCACGAGCATGGCCGCTGGCTGCTCGCTCCGACCGCAGCGGCGACAGTGACGCGCCGCTATCGTGATGGCACGCTCGTTCTCGAGACCGATTTCGAGACTGCCGATGGTGCCGTCCGCATCATCGACAGCATGCCGTTCGGGAACGGCCGCTGGGATGTGGTGCGGATCGTCGAAGGGCTGCACGGCCGAGTCGCGATGCGCATGGAGCTGGTGCTGCGCTTCGACTACGGTTCGATCGTCCCCTGGGTGCGACGCACCGAAAGCGGCGTGATCGCCGTGGCGGGGCCTGACACGGTGCAACTGCACTCTCCCGTGGAGACCCATGGCGAGAAACTGCGCACCGTGGCCACCTTCGATGTCGCCGTCGGCGAGCGCCTTCCTTTCGTGCTCGACTATCGGCCCTCGCACGAGATGGATCGTCCGCGCATCGACGCCGAAGCCGCGCTGGTTCAGACCGAAAGGCAATGGCGAGCCTGGTCGTCGCGTTGCGGCGCGCCTGTGCGTTGGCGCGCTCCGGTCGTCCGCTCGCTCATCACCCTCAAAGCGCTCACCTTCACCGAGAGCGGCGGCATCGTCGCTGCGCCGACGACTTCGCTGCCCGAGATGCCCGGTGGCGTGCGGAACTGGGACTATCGCTATTGCTGGGTGCGCGACGCCACCTTCACCCTCAACGCGCTGCTGCTCGCTGGCTACACCGAGGAGGCGGTGGCCTGGCACGGCTGGCTGCTGCGCGCCGTGGCAGGCAGTCCGGCCGACCTGCAAATCGTCTACAGCGTCACCGGCGCACGTCGCCTGCAAGAGATCGAGCTGCCGTGGCTGCCGGGCTACGGCGGGGCCAGGCCGGTGCGCATCGGCAATGCAGCCTCGACCCAGTTCCAGCTCGATGTCTACGGCGAGGTGATGGATACGCTTCACCTCGCCCGCGCCGCCGGCATCGAAGCCGAGCCGCACGTCTGGCAGATCCAGGTCGCGCTGCTCGAATTCCTCTCGCGACGCTGGCGCGATCCCGACGAGGGCATATGGGAGATGCGCGGCCCGCGCCGCCACTTCGTGCACTCGAAGGTGATGGCCTGGGTCGCGTTCGACCGCGGCATCAAGGACGCGGAGGCCCTCGGCCTCGACGGACCGGTCGACGACTGGAGGCGCACACGCGACGAGATCCACGCGCAGGTCTGCGACGCGGGCTTCGACGTCGAACGAAATACCTTCGTCCAGCACTACGGCAGCTCCGAGCTCGACGCCAGCCTCCTCCTCGTCGCGCTTGTCGGCTTCCTGCCGCCGGAAGACGGGCGGGTGCGGGGCACCATTGCCGCCATCGAGCGCACACTGGTCGTCGACGGCCTGGTGATGCGCTATGCCACCGAGAGCGGCGTCGATCACCTGCCGGCCGGGGAAGGTGCCTTCCTGCCCTGCACCTTCTGGCTGGCCGACGCACTGGCCGTCACCGGTCGGCGGCCCGAGGCCGAAGCGCTGTTCGAGAAGTTGCTGGCGCGCTGCAACGATGTCGGCCTGCTTGCCGAGGAGGTCGATCCGCGCACCGGCCACATGCTGGGCAACTTCCCGCAGGCGCTGACCCATCTGGCACTCGTCAACACGGCACGGCTGCTGACGATGCCGTCGGCGGAGATGGATCGATCGGCCGGCAGCGGCGAGCGGCCGGCGGCGGTGGCGAAAACGCCCTGAACGCTCAGCCGCCGATTGTCGAGGCGGCAGCGACATCGGCGAGCACCAGCGCCGCGCCGGGAAAGCGGGCGAACGCCGTCGCCAGCGCGATGCGCCCGCCCGTGACGACGACGATGCCGTCGTCCAGCACGTTGCGCAGGCGCGTGCCATCGGCCAGTTCCACCTCGACTTCGGTGTCGCCCCAGACGCTCGCGCCGCACGGCGCACGGTCCGGCTCGCCGAGCAGTCCGGCGACGAGGCGCGCCACCACGACGACGAGCATCGCGCCCTCGTGTCGCCGCGCGAACGCGACCACGTGCCTGGCATGCGCGCCCGCGGCCTTGAGCGGGCGATAGTCGCCATCGCGAAAGAGCAGCGGCTGTTGGCGGCGCAGGCCGAGCAGACGCCAGGCAATCCACAGCTTGGCTTGGCCATCGTGTGGCGCCACGACGAGGTCGCCGGCGCGCTGCGGATCGAGGGCTTCGAGGGCCGCCAGCCGCGCGGACAGTGCGGCGTAGTCCGTCTGTTGCCGATTGTCGGGATCGACCAACGTGAGGTTGACGACCTCGTGGCCCTGGTAGATATCGGGCACACCCGGCGAGCTGAACTTCAGCAGCGCGGTGCCGAGCGTGTTGAAGCCTCCGAACCACGCGAGGCGCGCCGCCTGCGCCGAGAGATCGTCCAGAAACAGGTTCGGCGTCACGCGGCCGAGCAGGCCTTCGACGAAGCTGCGCTGCGCGGCCTCGTAGGCCTCGTCCGGCGCGGTCCAGCTGGTGCGCAGCTTGGCCTCTCGTGCCGCCTTCTGCATGTACTCGATCATGCGCTCGCGGTAGGCGCCGAGCGTTGCCGCGTCGAGCCCGCCCGCCGGCAGGGTGCCGAGCAGCGTCTGGTAGAGCAGGTACTCGTCGGTTGGCGACGGCGCCGGCGGCGCCCCGGGCGATGCCCGGCGGTGGGCGCGGTTCATGCGTGACCAGCGCCGCAGCAGCAGCCGCCAGCCCGCCGGCATCTCGGAAAGCACGTCGATCCGGCAGCGCACGTCGGCCGAGCGCTTGTGGTCGTGCGTCGATGTCGCGATGAGGGTGTGCGGCCAGCGTGCGGCGCGGTCGGCACTGGCGCCGTGGAAGGCATTGACCGTGATGCCGAAGCGCGCCGGATCGCCGCCCACCTCGTTCAGCGAGGCAAGTCGGAGGTAGCGGTAGAAGGCGGTGTCCTCGACGCCCTTGGCGGCCACCGGCGCGCTGAACTGTTGATAGCGCACGGCCCAGTCGAGCACGCGCCTGCGCAGCGAGTCGGGCGCGCCGGGCCCGGCTTCGCCGAACAGGCTGCGGCGCAAGAAATCGAACACCAGGGCGTCGGCGGCGGGGCTGCGGCGACGCGCCTGGGCAACCGCCCAGTCGATGTAGCGGCGGTCCTGCGCCGAAGGCGCACCGACGATGTAGGTTCGATATACGGGGAGGCAGGCCGTCACCTCGACGAGCGCGTCGCGCAGGCTGTTGAAGGTGTGGTCACGGGTGCGCCGGTCGACGCGGGCAATGCGCAGCAGCTCGCTGGCCAGCACGGTGAGCTCGGAGGCGAGGGCGCGGCGCATCACCGCGCGCTTGCCCTCGTAGGCGTGCTCTTCGAATGACAGGGGGTCGCCGGAAAAGCCGCGCCAGATGCGATCGAAGCGGGCTTCCGCAGCGGTGTCGACAAACAGGCCGTTGGCGAGCGAGGCGAAGCGATAGCCGGTGGTGCCGTGCACCGACCATGATTCCGGCACGTCTTCGTGCGAGGCGGCGATCTTCTCGGCGACGAGGTAGAGCGGCCGCGCCGGCCGCTCGTCGGGAGTTTCGGGCAGCACCAGCCCCGCGCGCCGCGCATATCCTTGCTGCAGGCGCAGGAAGTACTGGGCCGGGTCGCGCAGCCCGTCGGGATGGTCGATGCGCAGGCCGTCGGCCACGCCGCTGGCCGTGAGCTCGAGCGCCAGGCCCTGCGTCGCCTCGAACACGGCCCGACTTTCCATGCGCAGGGCGGCGAGCGAGTTGATGTCGAAGAAGCGCCGGTAGTTGATCTCGTCGCCGGCGACCCGCCAATAGGCCAGTCGCCAGGACTGCGCATCCAGCAAGTCGTGCAGCGACTCGGCCTCGCCGGCAGCCGCCAGGGCGCGGCCGAGGGCCGGGCCGAGTGCGGTGTCGCCGGCGGCAAGCCGCGCGAGCGCGACCTTGGCGTTGGCCTTCGCTTGCCGACGGGCTGACGTGCGGTCGCCGCCGGCATCGTCGCCAGCCGGCAGAGCCGTGAAGAGCGCCGCGATACGCGCCGTTTCGCTGCGCAAACCGGGGTCGGCGATCTCCGCGCGGCCGAGCAGTGCTGGATAGCTCGCGAGCGACAGCGGGAAGCGATGCTCGTGGTAGCGCAGGACGAAGTTGCCGGGGTCGGCTTCGAAAACCAGCTTGAGCTCACCGCTCTCGAGCACATCTCCGTAGGGAGCGCCCAGAACCGGCAGCAGCACCTTGCCTTCCAGGTCGGCATCCAGCGGGTGCCAGTCGATGTCGAAGTGGCGGGCGTAGAGCGAGGCCTCGCCGTCCTCGAGGACGTCGGACCACCAGGCGTTGTCGGCACCGGCGATGCCCATGTGGTTCGGCACCAGGTCGAGCAGCAGGCCGAGGCCGTGTATCTGCAGCGCTGCCGAAAAGCGAGCGAATCCCTCCTCGCCCCCGAGCTCGGGGTTGATCTCGTCGTGGGCGACAACGTCGTAGCCATGCAGGCTGCCCACACGCGCCCGCGTGATCGGCGAGCAATAGACGTGGCTGATGCCGAGGCGCATCAGATAGGGCAGCGCGCGCACGGCGTCGTCGAAGGTGAAGCCGTGGTGCAGTTGCAGGCGATAGGTCGCGCGCGGCACCGGTGCTTCGATACGCACCGCGCTCGTGCCGGCGGCCATCGTCTTCGGTGCCGGCGGCCGCGCCAGCGCGATGGCTGCGGCGAGGCGCTGGAAGCGGCGGTCGGCACCGAGGGCGTCGAGGTCCTCGCCGAGCTTGCGACGCCAGTTCGGGTGCTCGTCGGTGGTGCCTGGAAGGTTCGCCTGCTCGGCCATGCCGAGCAGGTCTTCGAGCTGCACCATCATCACCGCCGAGGGTGCGCTGGAGAGCGCGTGCTGGATCGCCCCGGCGAGCGCTTCGGTCATCGGCGCATCGGCGCTACCCTCGTCGACCGCACGCTGCGCGCCGCGGCGCACCCAGCGAAGCAGCTTGCGGCGATCGTCGGCTCGCTCGGAGCGGAGGCGCTCGCTCGTGCCGACGTCGGCCAGCAGGCCGAGGTCGCGCCGCCAGTCGATGTCGCGCCCTTGCCACCAGCCGGCCAGGGTCGGTAGGTCGTGCGTCGAGACGGCGACCAGCGCATCGCGCGGGTAGTCGGCGGGCGGCTTGAATTCGTTGCCGGCGGTGCGCTCGAAGTAAAGCAGGCGATACGACAGGATGCCGCGCGCCTGCAGCATCGAGCGCATCTCGTCGAGCACCGTGCCGAGGTCTTCGCCGATCACCATGCAGCGGTTGCGATGGCTCTCGAGGGCGACGATCGCGAGCAGCTCGTCGGC
>JBDTNU010000111.1:0-10049 GCA_039933535.1 Caldimonas sp.
GCGTCGAGCGCGACGGCGCCGATACAGACCACGAACAGGCCGAACGCGGCGAGCGCCGACAGCAGGCCGATCAACAGCGCGCATCCGGCGCTGAACTCGACACCGGGCACCGCCCATTGCATCACCTGCACGCCACGCACGCCGTCGTCCTGCAGCGTGCGGGTCAGGGTTGCATGCCTGGCTGCGTTGAACAGCTTGTGATAGCCGCTGATCGAGAAGAAAAGGCCGAGCGCCACGCGATTGAGCGTTAACGCTGCGTTGGGCGCGTCGGCCCCGAAAGTGAGGAGGGATAGATCCATGAGGAGCATCGATTACAGCAAGCGCAAGCAGCGCAATCCATTGGACGTTGGTATCGGTCGGTGCTTTCGTATCGACCCGCCACGTTGAACTTCGCGCCCGAGGAGACTGTCATGCATCCAGCCCATCAGCCGGGCCAGTCCCGTTTCAGGGCGGTCCTGCCCGAAGACATCGAATGGAAGCCGTTCCCGGCGTTCCCGCCTTCGGCTCGCCCGCGGCGAGCGTCAGGGATTCTTCGTCGCCGCCTCCGCCGGTCGGCGAGGAATCGAAAATGAAAACGTCGCCCCCGGACCGTCGTTGGCGGCCGCCCACAGCCGGCCATGGTGGCTCTCGACGATCGATCGAGAGACCCAGAGTCCGATTCCCATGCCACCGCTCTTGGTCGTGTAGAACGGTTCGAAGAGCTTGTCCGCACCTTGCGGCGCGAAGCCCGCGCCTGCATCCTGCACGGCGAGGCGCACGCCGTTCCCTTCGTCCCGTGCGGTTCTGATCTCCAGTTGCCGGGCGCGGTCCTCGACCTCGCTCATCGCGTCGGAGGCGTTCACGAGCAGATTCAGGATGACCTGCTGAAGCTGCACGCGATCGCCGGTGACGGTGGGCAAGTCGTCAGCAAGCTCGGTCCGCAGCATCACCCGGTTTCTCTGAAGATTGCTCAGCGACAGCGCGATCACTTCGCGTGCGGCCTCGTTCAGGTCCACCGACTCGGTCGCGGTTTCCTTCCTGGCGAAGAGCGAGCGCAATCGCGTGATCACATCGGAGGCGCGGTGGCCGTCGCGAATCGTGCGTCGCGCGGTTTCGAGCGCGCCGTCGACATTTGGCGGATCGGCAGCGAGCATGCGCAAGCAGGTGCTGGCGTTGGTGATGATGCCCGACAAAGGCTGGTTGACTTCGTGCGCGATCGACGCCGTCATCACGCCGAGGGTGGTGACCCTGGCGACATGGGCCAGCTCGGATTGCATCTTGGCCAGCGCCTCTTCCGAGAGTCGGCGCTGCGACACGTCCTGAACCGCGCCGATGTACACGAGCTCACCCTCCGGGTCGTGGGTCGCGTGACAAACCTCGTGCAGGTACTTGACCGAACCGTCCGGCATCAGCAGCCGATGGTCGTGCTCGAAGTCGCGGCTCTCGCGGCGCTGTCGGACGAGCATCTCCTGAAACGCCGCGACATCTTCGGGGTGCAGGCGTGAAACGATCAGGTCGAGGGTCGCCGGCGTCTCGGGATCGAGCCCGAAGATGCGATAGACCTCCGCCGACCACGCGATTTCTCCTGTCGCCGCATACCAGTAGAAGGCGCCGGTCGAACTGAGGCGCTGGGCCTCCGCGAGAAATGCCTCGCTGCGGCGCAGCTTCTCGTTGGTTGCGGCGAGTTCCCGGGTTCGTAGTGCGACCCGTTGGTCGAGCTCGCCTGCGACCCGCTTCTGCTCGCCCAGGAGGCGTGCCTCCTGCAGGCCGAGCGCCGTCTGGTTCGCTGCCACGCTGAGAAGAAGTCGCTCGGTCTGGCTCGGAAAGTCGGCTCGCTGCGAGCCCGCGACGATCACGCCGATGTCACCTTGCATGCCCAATTGCAGGGACACGATCGACATGTCCCCTTCATCGATGCGACCGGGCACGAGCGGCACCCATTGCCGCGGGTCGGGTCCCAGGCAGTGATCGAGTAGCTTGCCGATCTCGTCCTGCCGGGCCATGAGCTCAGGCGATCGGTCGACCCGCACCATCTCGATGGGCGGCTTGCCGGCCGGGTCGTTCAAGCGCACATAGACGAGGTCCAGGCGCAGCATGGCAAAGAGCGTGTCCAGCAAGGCGCGAACAATCTGCACGGGTTCGCCGCCGCGCCAGATCGCCGGAAGGGCAAGCACGCTGACCAGGTCGCTGATGCAGCGCCGAAGGCGCCTGATCTCGTCGGCAGGGTGCTCGGCCTGCGCTGGCATGTCAGGCCGGTGTTGCGGGCGGCGTCGTGGAACCGGCTCGCCGTTCACGGACCTCGCGCAGGAATTCTTCCGGCGGCACGAAGAACGGGTTCTCCTGGAGCAGGCCGCCGACGATGATCATCGGATGCGTTCGCATGATGTTGACCACCGTGTCGCCGCCGAACTTCGCCAGGTCGTAGACGCAGATCACCGCGTCGTCGTGGCGGCTCCACACGTCATTCACGCGCGATTCGAATTCGACCAGATCGTCGATGTGCGATCGACCGTCGGCGGCCCAGTCCATGTGGCAGACGATTCGAGCGAGCGGAAAGCCCGCCTCGGCAGTGCCGCTCGCCATCTGCTCGAACACCTCGAGCATCCGGTCCGGATCGAACCGGCCGTCCCGAAGATAGGTCTCGGTGTTGGTCTTCAGCTCGAGCTGCCCGCTCTGCTCGGCGGCCGCAGCGTCGATCCCGGCCGCGGTCAGCCGCTGCAGATGGTCGTCACGCTGATCCGGATTGACGACGTGAACCGCCTTGTCGCCGCATGCGAATCCGTCCTTGATGAAGGGCAGCAGCACCCGATACTTTTCGTCGTCGCTGTTGAAGAAAGCACAGACGTGACGTCCCTTGCAGAGTTGCGAGCCGGCGAACGGAATGGGTGCCGCGTCCGATTTCATCGTGTGCTCCTTCCCGTTGATCCGGGAAACGACGCACTCTACCTCCGGCGATCACCTTCGTCACGGTTTGTCGGCGCGCCGATACGGTTCCGCACGTTGATCAACCCTGCTACGGAAGGCAGGCCTTGCGTTCTTCCTGGTCTCCGTTCCTGTCGCAGGCGTGAAGGCCGCGGCTGGACGGTGCGTAGGCGCTTGGCGCCGCGCAGGCCGAGAGCAGCGCCAGGCAGACGAGAAGTGCGGCGCGGCGAACCACCTGTCCGGCGCAGCCATTCGGGTCGGCAACGATCAGACGCTTCATATCAGGATCTTCCAGCGGATGAGTCACGGACGAGTGTCGGCCGCCCGACCGAGACGTGCATCCGCCCTTGGGGAGACCCTGCCAACCGATTGGAAGCAGGTTCGCACCCCGCTCGTCGATTCGAGGTGTTCTCCGACATGGCGCCCGAACTGGGGGTCCAAGCACCGTCAACCCGCGTCGCGTGGCATGCGTTGGAGAACCGCACATCCTTGGTTCCCAGCTTCCTGCAATGACTACTTCCACGCTTCGCTTCAGCGGCCCCACCCATGAGGCACGTATCCGGCTGGTTCACCTGCTGAGGGAGTTTCCCCAGGTCTCGTTCCGGGAGCGCGCAGCAACCGAGTACGAAGTCAGCGCCTCCGACGAGTCGACCTTGAAGGCGCTGGGCCGCGTACCCGGCTGGAGCCTGACCGGTCCTCGTTGAGACGGCTTCAGAACGCTTCAGGCCGAATTCATTTCGGTAAAGGACTGTAAAGGGGGTGCGGGACGACAGTTGAGCCATCGAGAACGATGTTTCAACCGCCCAAGGAGCCCCGCCATGAAGACCCTGTCCCTCACCGTCCGCCTGATCTCCGCCGCCACCGCTGTCGCCATGACGCTGGTGCTGCTCAACACGGTGTTCGCGATCGCCGAGCCGCAACGCAGCGTGCTCATCGCCAAGTTGCAGCACTCCGAGCCACTGCAGTCGGCGCCCGTCGCGCTGGCGATGGCGTCGAACGGCACGGCCCACGGCGCAAAGTGATGGCCGGGCAGCAGGCGCCTCAGGCCGGTCGCAGCCCGTAGACCGGCATGGCGCCCGTACCGCCGGGCAAGGGCACCGGGGCCAAGGCGTCGGTCGCGATGGCGCCGGCCAGTGCCGCGTGTGTCGTGCCGTCAATCACGGCCGCGCAGGCACGCTCCGTCGCCAACGTTTCGAGGCGAGCCGCGCGATGAACCGCCGCACCGACGCAGACATAAGCAGTACGACGTGGTGTGCCGACATGGCCAGCCACCACCTCGCCACTGGCGATGCCGATGCTCAATGCGATCGGAGCCTTGCCTGACGCGGCGCGTTCGCCGTTGAACATCGCCACCAGCTCGATCATCTCGAGCGCCGCCTGAACAGCTGCCCGGGGCGCGCCACCGCCGCCCGGAACAGGTGCGGGCACACCGAACACGGCGGTCATGCGCTCGCCCGCGATGTGATTGACCAGGCCGCCCCGGCCCTCGACGGCGTCGAGCATCAGCGTGGTCCAGTTGCTGAGCAGCTCGAGCGTCTCCTGCGCCGGATGCGACGATGCCAGGGCGTCGAAGTCGCGCAGACAGGCGACCAGGAGCGTCGCTTCCGCGCGCTGGCCGCCAGACGCTCCGTCGGCCTGCGAGCTTTCCGGAGCGAGCCGGGCCACAAGCTCGCGCTGCCGATCGCGCAAGCGCTTGCGCTCGAGGCTCGAGTCCACTCGCGCTTTCAGCAGCACCGGGTTGACCGGCTTGTGCAGGTAGTCGTCGGCACCGAGCTCGATGCAGCGCGCCACCTGGGCGGCACCTTCGAGCGAGCTGGTCACGATCACCGGCAGCTCGTGCAGCGCGGCGTCGGCGGCGCGCTGCTCGAGCACGGCGAAGCCATCCATCTCGGGCATCTCGAGGTCGAGGAGCAGCATGTCGTAGCGTCCTCCGCGCAATTTCTCGAGGGCGGTGCGGCCGTTCTCGGCGCTTTCGACTTCGTGGCCCATCAGCTCGAGCGAGCGGCAGAGCAGCAGCCGGTTGACCTTGTTGTCGTCGGCGACCAGCAGCCGCGCCTTGTGCAGGGCGCGTGCGCCAGCGTGTTCGCGCGGGCGCGCCGCCCTGGCTTCACCGGCGCCTGCAGCGGACGCATCCGGCGCCGCCGCAGCGACGGTGAACTGGTAGCCGCGACCGGGAACCGTGGCGATCGCCTGCGTTCCCAGCACCTTGCGCAAGGCGGAGATCTGTACCTGGAGGTTGTTGTCCTCGACCACCAGACCCGGCCAGACCACCTCGATCAGCTCGTCCTTGGGCACGACCCGGTCGCGGCGCGTCACCAGCGCCGCCAACAGGTCGAAGGCGCGGCTGCCGAGGACCATCGGCTGACCGTCGACATGAAGCCGGCGTTCCGCGATCAGGATCTCGAATCGGCCGAATTGCCGGGCCTCGGGTGCGCTTGCGCTCATGGCCGCGCCAGCGCTTGCAGGGCCGCGAGCGTGGTCTCGAATTCGCTCGCCAGCGCGTCGACCGGCGCAACGCCGGTCGGCAGTCCGTCGAGCTCCAGGGCCCGCGCCATCGCGGCCAGCCGGGTGGCGCCGAAGGTGCTGCTGTTGCTCTTGAGCGAATGCGCCGCGCGCCGGAAGCGCTCGGCCGCGCCGGCCGCCAATGCGCTGCGCATTTCGGCAAGCAGGGGCGGCGCCTCCTCGGCAAAGGTGTCCACCAGCTCGGCCACGAAGTCGGCGCCGGCGTTGGCCTGCAGCTCGTCGAAGGTGTGAGGATCGATCATGGCGTGGCTCATCGGCGTCGGGTCCTATCGGTCCGTGCGGGCTCGCGTTCCGGTCAGCGACGCCACCAGCTGGTCGATGCGGATCGGCTTGGTGAGATAGTCGTCCATGCCGGCGGCCAGGCATTGCTCGCGGTCGCCTTGCATGACGTTGGCGGTCATGGCAACGATGCGCGGGCGCTCGTGAGTCGTCCAACGCTGCGTGATGCGTCGCGTCGCTTCCAGGCCATCCATCTCGGGCATCTGCACATCCATCAACAGCACGTCGTAGGGCTGCCGCTCGATGCACTCGATCGCCTCGATGCCGTTGCTCGCCAGGTCGGCACGGTAGCCCATCTGCTGCAGGAGCCGGATCGCGAGCTTGCGGTTCACGAGGTTGTCTTCGGCGAGCAGGATGCGCAGCGGATGGCGTGCGGCCAAGCCCGGATCGATCGGGGTCCTGGCGGCGCCCGCTTGCGGCGGCGCGGCCGCGGCGGCCGGCGCGCGAATGGCGAAGCGGAAGGTGCAACCCGTGCCGGATCCGGCGCTTTCAACCGTCATCGTGCCGCCCATCAGCGCCACGAGCCGCTTGCTGATGACGAGTCCGAGCCCCGTGCCGCCGTATCGCCGCGCGGTGCTCGCGTCGGCCTGGCCGAAGTGCTGGAACAGCTTCGCCATGGTGGCTTCGCTCAGGCCGATGCCGCTGTCGCGAACAGCGAAGCGCAATTCGTCGCCTTCGCCGCGCTCGACCGTCAAGGCGACGCTGCCTCGCTGGGTGAACTTGACCGCGTTCGACAGCAGGTTCAACAGCACCTGCCTCAGGCGCATGGCATCGCCCGTCACGGCGGACGGCACGTCGGTGGCCGGCGTCGCGACCAGTTCCAGGCCTTTCTCGATGGCGCGCGGTCGGACCAGGTCGAGCGCCGACTCGACGCACTGGCGAAGGTCGAACGGATGCGATTCGACATCCATCCGGCCGGCCTCGATCTTCGAGAAGTCGAGGATGTCGTTGATGATGGTGAGAAGCGCCTCGCCGCTGTCGCGGATCGTCGTCGCGAGCTCGCGCTGGTCGGCGCTGAGCGGCGAGTCGAGGAGCAGGCCGCTCATGCCGATCACGCCGTTCATCGGCGTGCGGATCTCGTGGCTCATGGTCGCGAGAAAGGCGCTCTTGGCTTCGTTGGCGGCCTCGGCCGCTTCACGCGCGCGCTGCTCGGCGGCCATCTTGTCGTCGACCAGTTGCCGGTTGACGCGCTGCGCCTCGACCTGGAGGTCGCGATCGAGCTGCTGGACGGTCGCCGCCAGGGTGTGGGCTTCGTCGGGCCGGTATTCGTGACCGTCGGGCCGGCTGCCCATCAGCAGCCAGCTCGACAGGCGACCGCGGTGGACCACCGGCGCCACCATCGCATGGTCGCCCGTCCACTCCCGCCACGCGCGTGGCACCCGGCCGGCCAGCACGCGGGCCCGGTCTCCGGCGTCGAGCACGAGCTGCAACGGCGCGCCGGGCAGGTCGTCCGCGACCCGGTCGCAAGCGGCGTCGCGACATTCGTAGAAGGCACCGCCGGCGCCGTTCGCGTAGGCACTCATGGCATGGAGGTAGTGATGGACCAGCGCCTGCGGACCTTGCACCTGCGGCGCGACATCGACCGCGCGCTGCAGCGCCGCCTCGGTGGCGCGCCAGCGCGGGTACAGGAGGCGCTGCACGACGCGCTCGGCCGCGGCGCGCAGCGGCACGAACAGCGCGAGCAACAGGCCGCCCGTGATCAAGCCGCCGATGACAGCCGGGCTGCGACGGCCCGTCTCGAGCCAAGGCGAGAGCGCGGCCTGCGCGACCAGCGCCACCGCCAGCAACGCCAGGCCGAGAACGACGTACACGCTCAGGCGGTTCAAGGCGAACCCGAAGTCGATCAGGCGATGGCGCAGCAGCGCCCAGCCGATGCCCGCCATGCCGGCCAGGGTCACGGTTCCGGAGAAGATGTCCCAGGCCGCTCCGTAGCCCTTCGCGTACAGCCACGTGTTCAACGAGCCGGGCACCGAATTGACGATCGCGATCGTACCGAGGCACAAGGCGAACCAGGCAAGCCGCTGCCGCGTCACGCCGGTCGCGCGGCGCCAGGACCACCACAGCGCAGGCACCGATATCAGGACCATCGCGACACCGAGGATGTCGGCGATCGGCAGCGCCACCATCGCCGCGTGAATCGACACCGGCACGAGGCCGAGCACGAGAAACGGAAAGCACGTCCAGTAGACCGCGTTGACGCCGGCATAGGCGACGAAGGCGCGCCGGACCCAGGCCGCGCGCCAGTGCGGGTGCTCGACCGGGTAGGTCATGCAGAAGTAGACAAAGCCGACGTAGAGCACGCAGAAGTCGGCCGCATTGAGGAAGGGCGAGACTTGGTCGTTGAAAGCGCCCTGCGGCCAGTACGCGTAGAGCTGGATCAGGCTCATGAACAGGAAGGCGACCGCCAGCGCCCGCAGCGGCGCGCTGGCCGACTGGCGCCAGGCGATCAATGCGCCGGTCGCCAGGGCGATGATCCGCGCCGCCATGAAGAGCAGCGTGATCAGCTCCTGTTGCCGCGTGCCGGTCACGAGCTGCGGGCGCGGCACGGAACGCAACTGCAGATGCCGGGTCGCTTCGCCCTGGATCAGCGTCAGGCCGATCGATTCATCGAGGCCGAGGTTGCGCCAGCCGTCGCTGGGGTGATCGAAGACGACGCGGTCGCCGAGCCGCGCCCCGGCTTGCGCCAGCGGCGACGTGTCGGCGAGCCGGGTGATGGTGCGGCGGCGGCCGCTGTCGCTGGAGCCCAGATCGATGTCCAGGGTGCCGCTGACCGCGGGGTCGTAGCCGCGCGACAGGTGCGGGATCGTCGATGCGATCAGGCCCGCGCAGGCGATGGCAAGAGCCATCAGCAGCACCCGCCATCGATCGGCCGATTGCATCGCTCAGGCCTCGCCGCGCTTGGCCACGCCGAGCAAGGCCTCCACCAGCACGTCGACGCGGATCGGCTTGGTGATGTAGTCGTCCATGCCGGCGGCGAGACAGTCCTCGCGGTCGCCCTGCATCGCATTGGCGGTCATGGCGACGATGCGCGGGCGCTCGCCGTTCGACCACCGTGCCGTGATGCGCCGGCTGGCCTCGAGGCCGTCCATTTCCGGCATCTGCACGTCCATCAGCACCACGTCGTAGGGCTGCCGCTCGATGCACTCGATCGCCTCGATGCCGTTGCTCGCCAGGTCGGCGCGGTAGCCCATCTGCTGGAGCAGGCGCACGGCCAGCTTCTGGTTCACGACGTTGTCTTCGGCGAGCAGGATGCGCAAGGGATGGCGGCGCGCCAGGTCGACGTCGAGCGTTGTTCTGCCTCGGTTCTGCGACGCCTGCGGCGCTTCGTGATCGGCCGCGAGCAGGCCGGCCAGCGCGTCGAACAGCTGCGACTGGCGCAAGGGCTTGCTCAGGTAGGCGTTGAACAGGCCTTCGGTGTCGCCGGCCTCGCGCCGGCCGAGCGAGCTGAACAGCACCAGCGGCAGCTCCGGCAGCAGGCGACGCATTTCACCGGCCAAGGCCAGGCCGTCCATCTCCGGCATGTGCATGTCGAGGATCGCGATGTCGAAGGCTTCGCCATCGCGCAGCCAGCGCAGGGCCTCGGCCGGCGTCTGGGTTTCGTGCGTCAGCATGCCCCATTTGCATGCCTGCAAGGAGAGCACCTTGCGGTTGGTCGCGTTGTCGTCGACGACCAGCACGCGCTTGCCGGCAAGCGCCGGCTGGCGGCCGAGCAGCTGGCGGCGGTGGGCCCGCGGCGATTCGGCCAGCGGCGCGACGATCGTGAAGAAGAAGGTCGAGCCCTGGCCCGGCCCGGTGCTTTCGACCCACATCGCACCACCCATCAGCTCGACGAGCTTCTTGCTGATCGCCAGGCCGAGGCCGGTGCCGCCGTAGCGCCGCGTGGTCGAAGAGTCGGCCTGCGAGAACGACTCGAACAGGCGGCCCATGCCTTCGGCCGACAGGCCGATGCCCGTGTCGCGCACGGCGAAGGTCAGCTCGCTGCCGCGTTCGGCCGTGCGCGCGGTGACGGTGAGCACGACCTCGCCGCGCTCCGTGAACTTGACCGCGTTGGCCAGCAGATTGAGCAGCACCTGGCGCAGGCGGGTCACGTCGCCGTCGAGCGCGACCGGAACCTCGCCTTCGAACAGGTAGGCGACGTCGAGATGCTTTTCGGCGGCGCGTGCGCCGATCAGGTCGAGCGCCGATTCGACGCACTCGCGCACATCGAAGGGCTGCGCCTCGATGTCCATGCGGCCGGCCTCGATCTTCGAGAAGTCGAGGATGTCGTTGATGATCGTCAGCAGCGCATCGCCGCTGTCGCGGATCGTGCCGGCGTAGTCCCGCTGCTCGTCGTCGAGCGCGGTGTC
>JBDTNU010000112.1:0-9965 GCA_039933535.1 Caldimonas sp.
GCCTGGGCATGGCGACCAGCTCGCTCGTGGTCGTGCTCAATGCCTTGCGCATCGATCGCGGTTCTTCATCGTCGTCCATCGCCGGAGCCCGAACATGAGCTACAAGACCATCCTCGTCGCGCTCGATGCAGGCCCGCGCTGCGCCGTGCGCGTAGCGCTCGCCGCCGGCCTCGCGGCCAGGCACGACAGCCATCTGATCGGCCTCGCACCGACCGGCCTGCCCGACGTCATCGTGTCGATGAACAGCTTGGTGCCCGATGCCGTCGAGTGCATTCAGCTCTCGGCAAGCTTCCTGCGCGAACGCGCCGGGAACGTGGCGCGGATGTTCGAGGAGCAGGCAGCCGCCGCCGGCGTCCGGTCGTTCGAGGCGAGGGTCGCGGAAGACGAACCGCTCGACGCCGTAGTGCGCGTCGGGCGATGCTGCGATCTGGTCGTGGTCGGCCAGACCGATCCACGCCCGAGTGTCGAAGGCGTGGCCGGCGACTTTCCGCAGCAGGTCGTGCTGCATACCGGCACGCCGGTGCTGATCGTGCCATTCGCCGGCAGCTACGCGGCACCGGGCCAGCGCGTGGCGATCGCCTGGAAGGGCACGCGCGAAGCGGCCCGAGCGCTTCACGATGCCTTGCCGCTGTTGCGCAGCGCCGCGCGGGTGGTGCTGCTCGAGATCGGCGAGAACGGCGCGGAGGCGCCGCCCGGAGACGACGCGATGCGCGACGCCCGGTCCTGGCTCGGCCGCCACGGCATCGCCGCCGAGGCCCGCTTCGAGCCGCGCAGCATCGACGTCGGCGACGCCGTCCTTTCGCTCGTGTCCGAGCTCTCGTCGGACCTCGTCGTGATGGGCGGCTATGGCCATTCGCGCCTGCGCGAATGGGTGCTCGGCGGTGCCACGCGGCAACTCCTCGCGCAGATGACCGTGCCGGTCCTGATGTCGCACTGAATCCACGTGAACGTCCTGTACCTGCTCGTCCCCTTCTCGGTGCTGCTCGTGTTCGCGCTGATGGGCCTGTTCGCCTGGGCGCTGCAGTCGAGCCAGTTCGACGACCTCGAGCGCGAAGGCGGCCGAATCCTCGAAGACGACGCGCCGGGAATTGACGCGGATCAAGCTCCGAACTGAACTTGGATTCGACACTCGCGGGCAGCAGAGCAAGGAGAGACTCGATGCAGAGCACCGTTCCAGCCATGGCCGTGCCGCAGACCCGCAGCGATGCGTCAGTGGCCGCGGCGGGCCACTACGACGATGGCGCGGTGCGCATGTTCACGCTTGCGGCCGTGCTGTGGGGCGTGGTCGGCATGAGCGTGGGCGTGCTGATCGCGTCGCAACTCACCTGGCCCGAGCTCAATTTCGGCATTCCCTGGCTCAGCTACGGGCGGCTGCGCCCCTTGCACACCAATGCCGTGATCTTCGCGTTCGGCGGCTGCGCGCTGATGGCTAGCAGCCTGTACGTCGTGCAGCGCACCTCGCAGGTCACCCTGTTCATGCCCAAGCTCGCCTGGTTCGTGTTCTGGGGCTGGCAGGTGGTCATCGTCTCCGCGGCGGTCACGCTGCCGCTCGGCTTCACCCAGGGCAAGGAATACGCCGAGCTGGAATGGCCGATCGATATCCTGATCACACTGGTCTGGGTCGCCTACGCGATCGTCTTCTTCGGCACGATCGGCACGCGCAAGGTGCGCCACATCTACGTCGCCAACTGGTTCTTCGGCGCCTTCATCATTGCCGTGGCGCTGCTGCACATCGTCAACAGCGCGGCGATCCCTGTCAGCATGTGGAAGAGCTATTCGGCCTACGCGGGGGTACAGGACGCGATGGTCCAGTGGTGGTACGGCCACAACGCGGTCGGCTTCTTCCTGACTGCGGGCTTCCTCGGGATGATGTATTACTTCATCCCGAAGCAGGCCGAGCGACCGGTGTATTCGTACCGGCTGTCGATCGTCCACTTCTGGGCCCTGATCTTCACCTACATGTGGGCCGGCCCGCACCACCTTCACTACACGGCGCTGCCCGACTGGGTGCAGTCGATCGGCATGGTGTTTTCGCTGGTGCTGCTGGCGCCGAGCTGGGGCGGAATGATCAACGGAATCATGACGCTCTCGGGCGCCTGGCACAAGCTGCGCGAGGATCCGATCCTGAAGTTCCTGATCGTCAGCCTGTCGTTCTACGGCATGAGCACCTTCGAGGGACCGATGATGTCGATCAAGACGGTGAATGCGCTCTCGCACTACACCGACTGGACGATAGGCCATGTGCATTCGGGCGCGCTGGGCTGGGTCGGCCTGATTTCGATCGGCACTCTCTACTACATGATCCCGCGCATGTTCGGCCAGACGCGCATGTACAGCGTCAAGGCGATCGAGCTGCACTTCTGGATCGCGACGCTGGGCATCGTGCTCTACATCGCGGCGATGTGGATGGCCGGCGTGATGCAGGGCCTGATGTGGCGCGCGGTCAACGCCGACGGCACGCTGGTCTACAGCTTCGTCGAAAGCGTCAAGGCCACGTTCCCGTTCTACGTGACCCGTCTGGCGGGCGGTCTGCTCTACCTGGCCGGCATGGGCGTGATGGTCTGGAACGTCGTCAAGACCGTTCGCGGCGGCCGGCCGTCGCCGGTGCGCATTCCCAGTGCGAACGCGCCTGCGTTTGCCGTACCCAGCGCAGCCTGAGTTCCGGAGCTCCTCATGTCGCAGACCGATGAAAAAGCGCCGACCTTCTCGCACGAGAAGATCGAGACCAGCAACTTCCTGATGATCGTCCTGATCCTGCTCGTGCTGGCGGTGGGCGGCATCGTCGAAATCGTGCCCTTGTTTTTCCAGCGCTCGACCACCGAGCCGGTGCCTGGCCTCAAGCCCTACACCGCCCTGCAGCTCGCGGGCCGCGACATCTATACGCGGGAAGGTTGCTACAACTGCCATTCGCAGATGATCCGCACGCTGCAGGCCGAGACGCTGCGCTACGGCCACTACTCGATGGCCGGCGAGTTCGTGTACGACCACCCGTTCCAGTGGGGCAGCAAGCGCACCGGGCCCGACCTGCATCGCGTCGGTGGCAAGTACAGCGACGAGTGGCATCGACTGCACCTGAACAACCCGCGTGACCTGGTGCCCGAGTCGAACATGCCGGCCTATCCCTGGCTGCTCAGCGCCAAGGTCGACGACGCGAGCATCGGCGATCACATGAGGGGCCTGCGCCGCGTCGGCGTGCCCTACAGCGACGACGAGATCGGCAAGGCCAGCGAGAGCATTCGCGGCAAGACCGAGCTCGACGCGCTGGTCGCGTATCTGCAGGTGCTCGGCACCGCGGTCAAGTAGCGGGAAGCAAACATGGACCTCAACGACCTTCGCATCGGCGTCACGCTGCTGTCATTCGCCGTCTTCGCCGGCATCGTCCACTGGGCCTGGTCGCGGCGCAACAAGAGGGCCTTCGACGAAGCGGCCCAGCTTCCCTTCGTCGACGAAGAACGAGGCCAGAAGTCATGAGCGATTTCTTCAGCGGCGGCTGGTCGATCTTCATCACCGTGACCACGCTGGTGAGCCTGGCCGCGTGCCTGCTGCTCCTGTGGGTGGCCAGCCGGCGCCAGCCGATGGCCAAGGACAACAGCACCGGTCACGTGTTCGACGAAGACCTGGTCGAGATGAACAACCCCCTGCCGATGTGGTGGGCGGTGCTGTTCGTGCTCACGGTGGTGTTCGCGTTCGGCTATGTCTTCTTCTTCCCGGCGCTCGGCAGCGCCGCCGGCAGCCTGGGCTGGACCAGCCGCGGCGAGCTCGGCGCAGACCAGGCGCGGGTGACGGCCGCCATGACGAAGATCTACGCCGCCTACACGCCGCTCGCCGCCGAGGCACTGAGCAAGGATCCGGTCGCGATGGCGAGCGGGCAGCGTCTCTTCATCAACAACTGCGCCGGTTGCCATGGCTCGGACGCACGCGGCAGCAAGGGATTTCCGGACCTGACCGACAACGACTGGCTGCACGGCGGCAACCCGGAAAAGATCGAGGAGACGATCACCCTCGGCCGAGTCGGCGCGATGCCGCCGATGGCCGCCGCGGTCGGCAGCGACGCCGAAGTGCATAACGTCGCCAACTACGTGCTGAGCCTTTCCGGCAGCGCGTACAACTCGATCGCGGCCGCCTCCGGCAAGCCGAAGTTCGTCGTCTGCGCCGCCTGCCACGGCGCCGATGGCAAGGGCAACCAGGCGATCGGTGCGCCCAACCTCACCGACAAGGTCTGGCTGCACGGCTGGGGCGAGGAGGCCATCGTCGCCATGGTCGCCAACGGCAAGACCAACATCATGCCGGCGCAGGCCGGGCGGCTGACGCCGGGGCAGATCCACCTGCTCGCGGCCTACGTGTGGAGTCTGTCGAACGCGCGCCAGACCGCGTCGCGTTGAGAGTCGAGCGCGGTCGGAGCCGAAGATGAGCGTTGCTGATCCGGCTGCGCGGGTCGTCATCCCGATCATTGCCGCCGAGGACTCGGCCGAGATGATCTCGCTCTACGTGAGCGAGGCCAAGATCCAGATGCGGTCGGTGCGCGGCTGGTTCGCCACCTGGCGCTGGGTGCTGGTCTGGTTTACCCAGTTGCTGTTCTACGGCCTGCCCTGGCTCGAGTGGAACGGGCGTCCGGCCCTTCTCCTCGACCTGGTGGCGCGGCGCTTCTACATCTTCGGCATGGTCCTGCACCCGCAGGATGTGATCTACCTCACCGGGCTTCTCGTTCTTTCGGCTTACGGCCTGTTCCTTTTCACGACCGTCGCCGGGCGGCTCTGGTGCGGCTTCGCCTGCCCGCAGACGGTCTACACCGAGATCTTCATGTGGGTGGAGCGCCGCTTCGAGGGCGACCGCCAGGCGCGCATCAAGCTCGATGCCGCGCCCTGGTCGACGGCCAAGATCGCCCGGCGCGGCGGCAAGCAGGCGGCCTGGCTGGCGATCGGCATGTGGACGGGCTTCACGTTCGTCGCCTACTTCACGCCGGCGCGCACGCTCGCGTCCGAGGTGCTCGCGTTCTCGGTCGGTCCGTGGGAGGGATTCTGGGTGCTGTTCTACGGCTTGGCCACCTACGGCAATGCCGGTTACCTGCGCGAGCAGGTCTGCAAGTACATGTGCCCCTATGCGCGCTTCCAGAGCGCCATGTTCGACCGCGACACGCTGATCATCAGCTACGACGCCGCTCGCGGCGAGCCGCGCGGTTCGCGTGCGCGCCGGGTCGACCCGGCATCGATCGGCAAGGGCGACTGCATCGACTGCACGCTGTGCGTCCAGGTCTGCCCGACCGGCATCGACATCCGAAAAGGTCTGCAGTACGAATGCATCGGTTGCGCCGCCTGCATCGACGCCTGCGACACGGTGATGGACAAGATGAGCTATCCGCGTGGCCTGATCCGCTATGCGACCCAGAACGGCATCGACAAGAAGTGGTCGCGCCGCGAGATGTGGCGCCACGTTGCGCGGCCGCGGGTGCTGGTCTACAGCGCGATCCTGCTCGTGATCGGTACCGCCTTCGTTGCCAGCCTGGCCTTGCGCTCTCCCTTCAAGGCCGACGTCGTGCGTGATCGCGGCGCGCTGGCGCGCCAGGTCGAAGACGGTCGGATCGAGAACGTGTATCGGGTCCAGCTGATGAACGGCACCGAGGAGGCGCAGCGCTTCCACATCGAGGTCGAGGGACTGCCCGGTGCGACGCTCGATCACTGGCAGGACGTCGAGGTCGGCCCGACCGAAGCGCGCTGGGTGCCGGTGGCCGTGCAGATCCCGCCGGAGGCGGCGCGTGATCTCGGTGCAGGCGCCCATCCGTTGCAGTTCCGGATCGCTCTCGTGAGCGCTGCCGATCCGGCCGCGCGGCGCGAGAAGTCCACATTCGTCGTCCCGCGCTGAGGAGAACTTCGCATGACAGTCGCTTCCAACCCGGCCGCTGCGGCTCGACGCTCGAACCCGCCCTCCGGTGCGCCCTGGTGGCGCTTCGGCATGGTCTGGTTCGTGTTGGCCGGTCCGGCGATCGTCGTCGTCGCCGGTTTCACGACGATGTTCATCGCCTACCGAGGCGCCGACGTCGTGCTCTCCGAAGGTCCGGCCGAGGCCGTCACCCGCGCGCCGATCGGGGGCCCCGTGTCGACGACGCCGGCATTGCAGGCACGCAATCACGCGGCGACGCCGGCGCGCTGAACCGCAGGCCGCACCATGAGCCGACTCGCGCTACGTATCCTGTGGCCCGCGTTCCTGTTCGCGGGCGTGCTCGAGATGATGGTCTTCGCCGTCATCGACCCGGGCGACATGCGATGGTTCGGCGGGGCTCCGATCGGCTGGTCGCCGGTCGCGATCTATTCGATCACCTTCTTCATCTTCTGGGGCACGATCTCCGGCGCAGGGGCATTGACGGCGCTGCTGTCGCAGGCCGCCGACGAGATCAACGCGCCAGGACCCGGTGTCCGGTCCTGGCCCTAGATGGATGCGGCACTGATCGCGTCGGCCCTGCTGATGGGCCTGGCCGGCAGCCCGCATTGCGCCGCGATGTGCGGCGCCGCCAGCGGTGCGATCGCGAAGCAGGGCGGCCCGGATCACTTCTCCCGAACGCTGCTCGCGTGGAACGCCGGCCGTCTTGCCAGCTACGCGCTCGCCGGCGCAGTCGTCGCCGCGAGCGTCGCCAGTCTGATCTCGCTGCAGGTCGCCGCGCCGCTGCTGCGACCGCTGTGGACGCTGGTCCACGTCGCCGCCGTCGCGCTCGGCCTCTGGCTGGCATGGACCGCGCGAGCGCCGGCCTGGCTGTCGGGCGCCAACCCGCGCGTCGTGGCCTGGGCCGATGCCAGGCCGGTGCGGATCTTCCGCCGCCTGCCGGCGAGCGGGCGGGCCGGGCTCGCGGGCTCATGCTGGGCCGCGATGCCATGCGGCCTTCTGCAGTCGGCGTTGCTGGTCGCGGCACTCGCTTCGGGGCCGCTGCCGGGCGCGGCGGTGATGGCTGCGTTCGCGAGCGCGTCGGCACTCGGACTCTGGCTCGGCCCGCAACTCTGGTCGCGCCTGCGTCGGCACGGCGCCGATACGCGCGCGGCTGGCTGGTCGGTGCGGCTGGCTGGCGTGCTGCTCGCCGTCTCTTCCGTGTTCGCGCTCTGGCACGGTCTCGGCTCGGCGATCGAGCAGGCCCTCTGCGTCGTCGCCGGTTGAAGCGCCGCAGGCAGCGAGCGATCGGCGACGCAAACTCAGGCGACGTGCTCCGCTCTCCGTCGCGAGAGCCTCCGGCCTTATCTGCTGTGGTCGGCCGGCGACACCGGCACGGGCTTGCCGTTCGCGCCCTCGTCGGGCGGGTCGAGAGCCGAAGCGACGAAGACGATCGCGGCACACGCGATCGCCGTCCATCCGGGCAACGCTTCGAGCAAGAGCCTCGATTTCATCGGAGTCCTTTCGCGGCGTCGAACTTGCCGGTTGCATGACTGTGGCACGCACGTGCCCGCGGCGTCTTGACGATCGTCAAGTTCGTGCCGGCCACGCGGCGTCGAGCTCCTGGGACACTGCACGCGTCAGCGTGCGTTCCATCTCGTGTCGACCGACCCGGGCCGGGCTGTTCGACCCCGGCACCGAGAAGGAAAAGGCGTCGTCGTCGTCGACCAGCTCGATCACGCGCAGCCGCGGTTGCGCAGCGCGGATGTCGTCCAGAAGGGCGGCGCACAGCCCGTCGTCGACGGAGATGCCGGTGACGACCGCGTCGGGCAGGTGCTCGTGCAGACCGGCGCGCGCTTTCTCGACGCTGGTTACCGCAGCGACGCGCATGCCCGCGTCGCTCATCAGCCGATAGGCGTGCACGCGGGCGATGTCCTGCGGTTCGATCAGCAGCACGAGGCGCCCCGCGGCGAAGGCGGTGCGAGGCAGCTGCGCCTGGCCGGCTGCGATATCGGTGGCCGCCGCTGCGCCGGCGTCCGGAAATCCGAGCGTCAGCGTCACCGAGCCTTCGGCTTCGAGTCGGCGCGGTTCCAGGCCGGCCGCACGCCCCAGCTGCTTGAACAACAACCAGTGAAGCTCGTCCACGCCGGCTGGTGCTGCCGCTGTCGATCGCTGTGCGGTGATGCTCAGCGTCGGTTGCGCCGGCGTTCCCGAAACAGCAGCGCTGATCGCCACGTTGGAGCCGACATGAAGTGCGTACTCGAGCCCGAGGTCCAGCAATTGCGCCAGCGCTGCACCGTTGACCTCGAGCTCGAACGGCTCGCTCGGGCCGCGCAGCGAAGCGTGATGGCTCTGTGCTGCATCCTTCCACTGGGCGAGCGCTTCGCGTGCTGCCTGCGCCAGGTCGATCCGTTCCCGGGCCATCGCCGCGTCGCCGCCCAGAATGCGTGCAACCTCCTGGATCTGCACGCCGAATTGCTCCAGCCTCCCGATCTCGGCCATCGCGGCCGTCAGCACCGCCTGAGCGCCCGGTGGCAACGCCGACAGGGCGGCCAGCGACCGCTGCAGCGCCGACAGCGAACCGGCAAAGCTCTCGCCGATCCGGGCCAGCACGATCGGCGACACCTTGATCGGCGCCAGGCTGGCGATGCGGGGCGGCAAGCGGCTGCCGTGGGCCGCGGACTCGGCGTGGCGGGCGTCGAACATGATTCGCTTTCGGGTCGTCGATGAAGTCGGTTGAAGTCGAGCGCACCAGCGCGCGTCAGGCGATGGTGCCGAGCAGTACCGCCTGGAGCACGAACCGGCGGTTGTCGTCGAGCGAGGTTTCGCCGCCCAGCAGCGCTGCCAGCCTGGCCGTCGGATGTCCGGGCGAGGCGATGCCGTCGTAGACGGGGACGCCTGCCTCGGCACCGATCCGCTGCGCCAGTGCAGGCGTCACGCCCTGGCATTCGACCGCGTCGTAGAGCCGGCCGAGCATGCGCGCGGTGTGCTGCACGTCGCCCGGCGTGCTCAGGTCCGAGAGGCTGGGTCGGATGTACGACACGTGCGCGCCGAGCTCCAGCGAGGCGCGGCGAAACAGCAGCGCTTCGGCGGCGTCTTCGCTCTCGCACAGCAGGCCGAGGTTCTTGCCGCGCAGCAGGGCCTGTATCGTGCCGGCGCCCGCGGCGCTCTGGAGCGCGCGGGCCTGACTCAACACCGACTCCACGCTCGAAGCTGACATCGGGTCCGAGGCGGCAAGGCGGCCTGGTTGAAGACGGCGGTCCATCGGTTCCTGTTCGCGCATGAGAGGTACCTGCGCGTGATGGCTAGCCTAGCGACGCGAACCGCGCCCGCATTGACGCCGGTCAAGGCGGCGGCCACGCGCTCTGCGACACAGACCGGACACGGTGGAGTCACGCAACGTTACCGAGCGACGCGCGCCATTGGCATCGCGTTGTCCGCTGCTTCATAGGATGGCCTCATCGACGGGCGCAAGCCCTCACAGGAGTCCAGATGTTCGCTACCGCCCTCGCGCCTGCCACTCGGCCCTGCCTTTCCCCGCTGCCGGTCGTCGGCTGGTCGAAGAAGGCCGACACCGCGTCCAACCAGCGGGCCAGCCAGCAGATCGTCGACACGCTCGCGCTCCTGAACGACGCGCTCGCCCCGCAGCGTCGGGTGGTTCATGCCGGCGACGCGATCTATCAGGCCGGCGAGCAATTCGGCAAGCTGTGCATGCTGAATTCGGGCTCCGTGAAGATCGTCGGCATGTCGGCCGACGGACGCGAGCAGGTCGTCGGTCTCAAGTTCCGCGGCGACTGGCTCGGCTTCGACGGCATTGCCAACGGCGAGTACACCTGCGACGCGATCGCGATGGACACCGGTGAAGTCTGGACCTTCCGCTACGACGCGCTGCTCGCCGCCTGCGCACGCTATCCGCTCCTGCTCACCGTCCTGCACCGCGCGATGAGTCGCGAGATCGGACGCGACCGCGAGTCGCTGATGTCGGTGTGCACGCTTCCGGCCGACGCGCGCGTGGCCGAGTTCCTGCGCCACTGGGCCCGGTCGCTCGCGCGCTGCGGCCTGCGCACCGACCAGATCACGCTGCGCATGACGCGCGCCGAGATCGGCAACTA
>JBDTNU010000113.1:0-9881 GCA_039933535.1 Caldimonas sp.
CGCAGCCGGCGAAGGGCGCTTCGCCCGCGCGCGAAGGCCTGGCCCGGGTCGGGCGGCACTATGCCGGGCGGCAGGATGGCATCAACAACGGCATGACCGGCGACCCGGTGCAGTATTCCTGCCAGCAGAACTTCACCATCATGACGACCGATGGTTACTGGAATGCGCAGACCGAGACGCCCGGCGGCGGCCCGGTCCGGATCGATGGGACGACAAGAGTGGGGCAGCAGGACGGCACGCTGACGCTGGACACCGGCCTGACGCCGCGGCCGATCTGGGAAGGCTTTGCGACCGATACCCAGGTCAGCACGGACAACAACAACCAGTTCAACTACGTTCCTTGTGGCTCCTATATCTCGATGAGTACATCGCAGATAAACAAGACCACGACGCGCCTGACTGCCGACACGTCGCAACTCGTCTCGCGCACGGTCCAGACGACGTCCAGCACCCAGCAGCTCAGTCAGACCACGACGCAGGCGGTGGAAAGCACGCTGCAGCATACGCAGAGCACGGCGCAGACTTTCGTGAGCACTTCGCAGCTGAGCATGAGCACTTCGCAGTTGACGCAGAGCACCTCGCAGTTGCAGCAAGTCGTCAATCAGGTCCAGCAGCGCCAGGACCAGCTCCAGATGAGCACGTCGCAGCTTTTGAAGTCGACCTCGCAAGTGACCCAGAGCACGTCGCAGCTGCAGCAGAGCACGCTGCAGACGCGAATTGCCACGTCCCGCACGGATCAGAGCACCACGCAGATCACCGCCAGCACTTCGCAACTGCGGCAGTCGACCTCGCAGATCAACAGCCAGACCTCGCAGATCAACAAGTCCACGTCGCAGCAGTTCGTGGGCACCACCCAGACGAGCCTGAGAACGTCGCAGGATCGAACCTGCGACGCGCGCACCGAGGACTGCACGCCGGTCGCCACCGGCGGTTGCACCGCCGCGGGATTCTTCTATTGCGAGACGGTCACATCGGGCCCGACCTTCGTTGCCAGTTGCACGGCGGCCACCGCTGGCCCAGGCAACAACTTCGTCACGACCACTTGCTCGACCGCCACGACCGGGCCGACGGCAACGGCCAGTTGCGTGAGCGCTCCGGCGAACTCGGGCAACAACTACGTCGCGACGACGTGCAATCCGGTCGTCACCGGGCCGACGCCGGTCGCCACCTGTGCCAATTCCGGGCCGACATCGGGTAACGGCTTCATGACGACGACGTGCGCCACCGTCACGGGCGCGTTGACGCCGACCGGGTCTTGCACCACGACCATCGCCAGCGCTGGCAACTCTTACACGGCCATCGCTTGCTCGACCGTGACCACCGGGCCGGTGGGAGTTGCTTCCTGCGTTGCCGCGCCGGCGAACAGCGGCAACAGCTACACGGCGACGAACTGCAACACGTTCAACACCGGACCGACCGGTGTCTCGGCCTGCACGACTGCGCCGGCCAATGCCGGCAACAGCTACCAGAGCACGAGTTGCAACACCGTGAATTCCGGCCCGACCGCGGTCAGCTCCTGCACGAACGCAGCGGCGGGTCCAGGCAACAGCTGGGTCGCGACGTCGTGCACGCCGGTCCCGACCGGGCCGACTCCGATCGCCTCGTGTTCGGTGATCCCCGCGACTGCCGGAAACAACTGGACGTCGACAACGTGTCCAAACGTCGTCGGCGCGGGTGCGGGTGTAGCTTCATGCGTGGCTTCGCCAGGCAATGCCGGCAACAGCTTCACGGCGACTTCGTGCAATACGGTGCTCACCGGGCCCACCGGGGTGGCGTCGTGCACCGTTACGCCTGCTGCTGCCGGCAACAGCTATCTGGACACGACATGCAACACGGTGACGACCGGCCCGGCCGGCGCGGCGTCTTGCACGAACGCCGGAGCCACCTCCGGCAATTCCTATACGTCGACGGCGTGCAGCACGGCCACCACCGGCCCCACGCCGGTCGCCGCTTGCACGGTGACGCCTGCCAACGCGGGCAACAGCTACACGGCGACGACTTGTCCGAATCTGGTCGTTCAAAACTGGACCAACGCCTCGAGTTGCACGCCGGTCGCCCCGAACGCCGGCAACAGCTTCACGTCGACGACATGTCAGACAGTCGTGACTTCGACGACGAACGTCGCGACTTGCACGCCGAGTGGTCCGAACGGAAGCGGCCAGAGCGTCACCTGCAATACGTTGATTGCCGGCCCGATCGGGGTCGCGACATGCACGCCGCAGACCGGCAACGCGGGCAACGGCTTCATCGACATCACTTGTGCCACGCTGACGACCGGTCCGACATTGGTGGCGGCTTGCACTGCAGCGCCTGCGGCGGCCGGGAATTCCTGGACAGCCACGACCTGCGCCAACGTGACGACCGGGCCCACCGCCGTCGCGAGCTGTACTGCGCAACCCGCGGGGCCGGGGAACAGCTTCGTGGCCACGACCTGCGTGACCAACCCGACCGGCCCGACGGGCGTGCAGACCTGCGCGGCCGATCCGCCCACTGCGGCTAACTTTTACGTCACCACGAGCTGCGCCGACGTCGTTTCCGGCCCGACACCTCGGCAGACCTGCACCGCCATTCCGGCAGCTTCGGGCAATAGCTGGGTCGACACGTCGTGCCAGACGGTCAACACGGGTCCGACGCTCGTGGCTTCGTGCTCGAACAGCGCAGCCACCGCTGGCAACTCGTGGACGACGACGAGCTGCACGGGCGTCACGACCCCGCCGACTGGCGTGAGTTCGTGTACGAACGATCCTGCCTCGGCCGGCAACAACTACGTCTCCACGACATGTGCCACCGTGACAGGTCCGGACGTGCCCACCGCTTCCTGCTCGCCGGTCCTCGCGACCGCGTTGAACAGCTGGACCGAGACCCAGTGCGTCACGCTGACGACCTCGAACGGTACGGGAACGTGTACCGCCGGGCCGGCCAATGCGGGCAACAACTGGACGGGCACCACCTGCAACACGGCGACCATCGGTCCGGTGCTGACCGCCGCTTGCGTCGCGGACCCGACGCCGGCTTCGGGCAACAACTGGACGACCACGGCCTGCAACACGATCACAACCGGACCCACAGCGGTCGGCTCGTGCACGCCTTCCGCCGCCAACGCGGGGAACAACTACGTAGCGACCACCTGCGCCACGTCGCCGGGAAAGAAGATCAGCTACGTGACGACGACTGCGGTCACGACGACGCAGTTTAGTGGCCCCATCCAGATCGGCTTGCCTGTCACGACGACGGCGATCAGCAGCGCAACCGACCTGGACGGCGTGTGCTACGCCCCGGGCACCGAGCCGGCCCTGCCGGCGCCGAATCCTCAGCGCGCAGGTCTGGCAGCGGGTCCCTTCCCGCCGTCAGGATGCACGGCCTGGCCCTGCACCACGTCGACCGCAAACTCCGGCGGCAGCGTCGACTCGCTGGCTGACGTTGCACAGTACTACTACGTGACCGATCTGCGGACCGCCGCCTTGTGGCCGCCGGCGATATCGGATGACAACGTTCCGGGCGTCAATTCCGGCCCCGAGGACGATCGCGTGAACTGGCAGCACATGACGACCTTCACGGTTGGCCTCGGCGTCTCCGGCACCTTGAACTACAGGCCCGACTACAAGAGCTCTGCCGCCGTCACCGGCGATTTCGCGGAGATTCGTGCCGGCACGCGCAACTGGCCGGTCTGGCCTGATCCCGCGCTCCTGTACGACCCTGCCAGTGGCGGCAGCTTCGCGAACTGGAACAACCCGAAGTCGATCGACGACTTCTGGCACACCGCAGTGAACGGCCGCGGCACCTACTTCAACGCGAACGACCCGCGTACGGTCATCGATGGACTCGCCGAAGCGCTGGCCGACGTCGATGTGCGCACGGGGTCTGGAAGCGGGATCACGGTTTCGAACCCCGAGCCCGTGCTGAACGACAACTTTGCCTACGCCACGAGCTACACCACGGGCAAGTGGATCGGTGACGTTCAGGGCTTCAACATCGACCTGACGACCGGAGCGTTGTCCGGCACCGCGAACTGGTCGGCGCAGACGAAGCTCGATCAGGCAACGGGTGGCCTGTGCGACAACCGCACCATCTACCTGATGCGCCCCACGGGGGCCGCCGACAACAAGGTCAACTTCACCTGGAATACGCGGGCTTGTGACGGCTTGGGCAATCCGACCGGACCCTCGGACACGGGGCTGAACGCCACCGAAATGGCTTACTTCAGCGACGTCTCGCTGCTGGGTCAATACCTGTCGATGACCGATGGCGCCAACGGGACCGTAGACCAGCGCGGCGCGGCAGTCGACGCGGACCTCGTCAACTTCTTGCGCGGCCAGCGCGGCCGGGAAGGTTTCACCAGCAACGACTTGAGCAAGCTCTATCGTGCGCGTGATCACGTGCTGGGCGACGTCGTCAACGGTCAACCGGTGTTCGTGAAGGGGCCCTTCGCCGGCTACCAGGACGCGGGGTACACCGCATTCAAGACCGCCAACGCGGGACGCACACCGATGCTCTACGTGCCGGCCAACGATGGCATGCTTCACGCGTTCTACGCGGGCGCGGACGCCACCGACCCGATCGGGGGCAAGGAAGCGTGGGCCTTCATTCCATCAGCCGTGCTTCCGAATCTGTACAAGCTCGCCGACACGTTCTACAAGAACAACCATCAGTTCTTCGTCGATGGAACGCCCATCGCCGGCGATGCCTTCGACGGAACCAACTGGAGAACCATCCTCATTGGAGGGCTCAACTCCGGCGGCAAGAGCTACTACGCGCTCGACATCACGGACCCTGCGTCACCGAAGGGCCTGTGGGAGTTCAAGTGGAGCAACGTCTGCTACAACGGCACCCCCGCAACGGCAGGTTCCGACTGCCACCTCGGTGCGACCTTCGGCAAGTCGGTTATCTCGAAGCTCAGCGACGGCACGTGGGTGGTGATGTTCACGTCGGGCTACAACAACGTCAACGCACCGCCGAAGGCTGGTGACGGCGGCGGTTACCTGTACGTGCTCGATGCCTTCACCGGGCAGATCCGCTACAAGATCGCGACCGGCGCTGGCAGCTCGACAACGCCGAGCGGCCTGGCGCAGATCAACAACTACGTCGACTACGCCGCGGTCAACAACACGACGCGGCAGGTCTACGGCGGCGACTTGCTCGGCAACGTCTGGCGCTTCGACGTCAACGACAGCATCGCCCCGGGCGGCCGAGAGGCGAGCTTGCTTGGCGTTGCAACGGATGGCGGCGGCACGCCGCAGCCGATCACGACACGACCTGAGCTCGCCGAGCTGAATGCGAAGCCGATGGTCATCGTCGGCACCGGCAAGCTGTTGGGAGCGAGCGACTTCGGCGATGTGCAAGTTCAATCGGTCTATGGCATCGTCGATCCGATGACCGCGGGGCCGGTATACGGGCAACTGCGCACGACGTTCAAGCCACTCACGATGACGTCCGTGTCCGGCGGATCGGCGCGAACCATCGCCTGCACGGGTTCAACAGTGCAATGCGGTTCGACCGATGGTTGGGTCGTGAACCTGCCGGATTCGGGCGAACGGGTCAACATCGACATGACCCTGGCCCGAGGCACGCTGATCTTCGCCAGCAACGTCCCCACGGATGTTCCCTGCTCGACGGGTGGTACCAGCTGGCTGAACTTCCTGAACTTCAGTACCGGCCTGGCGGTGACCACCAGCCCGAACCTGGAAGTCTCCGTGCAGTCGGTCAATTCTCTGGCCACGGGATTGAACATCATCGGCCTGCAGGGGCGGCTGATCGGCGTGCGCCGTTTCACCAATGCGACGAACACCGAGAAGGATCCGATTCCTTTCGACACGCAGCCTCCGGGCGGCAAGCGCATCAGCTGGCGTGAAATTGTCCAGTAGCACGACCAACTCGTGCGAGGACCGCGCGGTGCGCGGCCCAGACGATCGATGAGCCTGCCGCTGGCCGGACCCCGCCTGTCTTTGGGTCGGGTGTGGCCGGCGGCGTCGATCGCGTTTGCTTTGCATGGTGCACTGTTTCTCGGCCTGCTGCCCGCGGGCGGGCTGATCGCCAGCCACGCCTCACCGACGGCGATGATCGTTCGGATGCTTTCGCCGGCGGACTCCGAAGCCCAGGCCGCGCCTGCCGGCGGCGCTCCGCCCGTGGCGCGTGCGGCTCAAGAGGATGCCCCCGTCGCGCAAGTCCCTGTCGCGCCGCGCCCTTCGGTTGTTCCGGAGGGGCAGCGTCAGGATCGGCCAGGCAAGCCCGAGTCCTCGCGGAAAGAGGAGGCACCCGCAAGGATCGACGGTGCAGGAACGGTGCCGGCGCAGCCGGCGAAGACCGAGAAGAGCGCTTATCTGATCGGCGCCCGGATGGACCCGGGGCCGCGGCCGATCGACGACATCGAGCCTTTGTTCCCACCCGAAGCCGGGGCGCAGGAAGGCGTCGTCGTATTGCAGATCTTCATCAACGAAGCGGGGATCGTGGATGAGGTGAAGGTGCTTCGGTCCTCGCCGAAGGGGTATTTCGAGGCCAGCGCGATCGCTGCCTTCTCCGCCGCGAAGTTTTCGCCCGGAATGGTGCTCGGCGTTCCGGTCAAGAGTCAGATCACCATAGAAGTGCAGTTCACGCCCTTCAACCGGGGCGGCACCGTCTCCGGGCGAGGCTATTGATTTCCGATCGGATCCTGAACGATGCTGCGGTGCAGTATGCTGTAAGGCCCAAGTCGCCGCCTCCCACTGCCATGAGCTCGAACGCCGCGTTTCCTCCCGCCTCGAGCCCGCCGTCAGATGCCGAACTCGAAGCGGCGCGGGGCCACGGGCTCTATTCCCCCAGCCATGAGCACGACGCCTGCGGCGTTGGCTTCGTCGCCCATATCGCCGGCGCCAAGTCGCACGCGATCGTCGAGCAAGGGTTGAAGGTCCTCGAGAACCTGACTCATCGCGGCGCGGTCGGCGCCGATCCGCTGATGGGCGACGGCGCCGGCATCCTGATCCAGATCCCCGACGAGTTCTACCGTGCCGAAATGGCGTCGCAAGGTGTGACGCTGCCGGCGCCCGGTGAATACGGCGTCGGCATGGTGTTTCTGCCCAAGGAGCACGCGTCCCGACTGGCCTGCGAGCAGGAGCTCGACCGCGCGGTTCGCACCGAAGGACAGGTGCTGCTCGGCTGGCGCGACGTGCCGGTCGATCGCGAGATGCCGATGTCGCCCACGGTTCGCGACAAGGAGCCCGTGCTTCGCCAGATCTTCATCGGCCGCGGCCCCGACGTGATCGTGCCCGACGCGCTCGAGCGCAAGCTCTACGTCATCCGCAAGACCGCGTCGAGCGCAATCCAGGCCTTGAAGCTCACGCACAGCCGCGAGTACTACGTGCCGAGCATGAGCTGCCGCACCGTGATCTACAAGGGCTTGCTGCTCGCCCATCAGGTGGGCAAGTACTACAAGGACCTTCAGGATCCGCGGCTGGTGTCGGCACTGGCTCTCGTGCACCAGCGCTTCTCGACCAACACCTTCCCCGAGTGGCCGCTCGCTCATCCGTACCGGATGGTCGCGCACAACGGCGAGATCAACACGGTCAAGGGCAACTTCAACTGGATGCGCGCGCGCGAAGGCGTGATGAAGTCTCCGGTGCTCGGCGACGATCTGAAGAAGCTCTATCCGATCTCGTTCGAGGGCCAGAGCGACACTGCGACCTTCGACAACGCGCTCGAGCTGCTGACGATGAGCGGCTATTCGCTCGCCCACGCGGTGATGATGATGATTCCCGAAGCATGGGAGCAGCACACCGAAATGGAACCGCGGCGGCGCGCGTTCTACGAGTACCACGCGGCGATGATGGAGCCGTGGGACGGCCCGGCGGCGATGGTCTTCACCGACGGCCGCCAGATCGGCGCCACGCTCGACCGCAACGGCCTCAGGCCAGCCCGCTATATCGTCACCGACGATGGGCTCGTGGTCATGGCGTCGGAATCCGGCGTGCTGCCGATCGCCGAGAACCGCATCGTCAAGAAGTGGCGGCTGCAGCCGGGCAAGATGTTCCTGATCGACTTCGAGCAGGGCCGGATCGTCGACGACGAGGAGCTGAAGAACCAGTTCGCATCGGCCAAGCCGTACCGGCAATGGGTCGACAGCGTTCGCATCAAGCTCGAGGACCTGCCCGCGGTCGTGTCGCAGTCGGCGGCGGGCGAGAGCCTGCTCGATCGCCAGCAGGCCTTCGGCTACACGCAGGAAGACGTCAAGTTCCTGATGAGCCCGATGGCGCAGGCCGGCGAAGAAGGCATCGGCTCGATGGGCAACGATTCGCCGCTGGCCGTTCTTTCCGACAAGAACAAGCCGCTCTACAACTACTTCAAGCAGCTCTTCGCGCAGGTGACGAACCCGCCGATCGATCCGATCCGCGAAGCGATCGTCATGTCGCTGGTGTCCTTCATCGGCCCCAAGCCGAACCTGCTCGACATCAACGCGGTCAACCCGCCGATGCGGCTCGAGGTGGCGCAGCCGATCCTCGACTTTGCCGACATGGCGCGGCTGCGCAGCATCGAGACGACGACTGGCGCCAAGTTCAAGAGCTACGAGCTCGACATCACCTATCCGCTCGCCTGGGGTGCCGAGGGCGTCGAGGCCAAGCTCGCCTCGATGTGCGCCGAAAGCGTTGACGCGATCAAGAGCGGCCACAACATCATCATCATCAGCGACCGCAAGCTCGACCGCGAGCACGTCGCGCTGCCCGCGCCGCTCGCGCTTTCGGCCGTGCACCAGCACCTGGTTCGCGAGGGACTGCGCACGACCGCCGGGCTCGTCGTCGAGACCGGTTCGGCGCGCGAAGTGCATCACTTCGGCGTGCTCGCCGGCTACGGCGCCGAAGCCGTTCATCCCTACCTCGCGCTCGAGACGCTCGCGGCCCTGCACGGCGACCTGCCGAGCGACCTGGGCACCGAGAAGGCGACCTACAACTACGTCAAGGCGATCGGCAAGGGTCTGTCGAAGATCATGTCGAAGATGGGCGTCTCGACCTACATGTCCTACTGCGGCGCGCAGCTGTTCGAGGCGATCGGCCTCGAGAAGACGCTCGTGGAGAAGTACTTTCGCGGCACCGCCAGCCAGATCGGCGGCATCGGCATCTTCGAGGTGGCCGAGGAAGCGATCCGCATGCACCGCGCCGCGTTCGGTGACGACCCGGTGCTCGAGGAAATGCTCGACGCCGGCGGCGAATACGCCTGGCGCGTGCGCGGCGAAGAGCACATGTGGACGCCCGACGCCATCGCCAAGCTGCAGCACGGCGTGCGCGCCAACCGCTTCGAGACCTACCAGGAATATGCGCGGCTCATCAATGACCAGAGCAAGCGGCACATGACGCTGCGCGGCCTGTTCGAGTTCGTCGTCGATCCTGCGAAGTCGATCGACATCGCCGAGGTCGAGCCGGCCGCCGAGATCGTCAAGCGCTTCGCCACAGGCGCGATGTCGCTCGGCTCGATTTCCACAGAGGCGCACGCGACGCTGGCGGTGGCGATGAACCGCATCGGCGGCAAGTCCAACACGGGCGAGGGTGGCGAAGATCCGGCCCGCTACCGAGCCGAGATGAGGGGCGAAGCGATCACCGAGGGGACGCATTTCGGCGACATCATCGGCAAGGGCGACATCGTCGTCGACTTCGCCTTGAAGGCGGGCGATTCCCTGCGCTCGAAGATCAAGCAGGTCGCCTCGGGCCGCTTCGGCGTGACGACCGAGTACCTGGTGTCTGCCGATCAGTTGCAGATCAAGATGGCGCAAGGCGCCAAGCCGGGCGAGGGCGGCCAGTTGCCTGGCGGAAAGGTCAGTTCGTACATCGGCCGATTGCGCTATTCGGTGCCGGGCGTCGGCCTGATCTCGCCGCCGCCGCACCACGACATCTATTCGATCGAGGATCTGGCTCAGCTGATCC